>JAPKGY010000940.1 GCA_026647385.1 Phycisphaerae bacterium
GCGGGGACTCGCGTTCTTCCAGCGGCACGTTGCGCAACAACAAAAAGCTCATGGCCGGAGTGACCGTCAGCGCCACGACGGTCGAGGCGGCAATTGCAATCGCATAGGAGAGAGCCGGCGAGCCGATGACCGTCGCTTATATGGTCGGCACGTCGGCTCTCGGCTCGCGTCGGGGGCGGGATGGGCACGCCCTGGCCCTGGTCTCGGTGGATCGATTCTGTCAGCAACTCGCGTACGAGACGCGAGGCCGGGCCCGCATCACCCTGATGAGCGACCACGGGCACGCCATTCTCCCGAGCGAAAGGATTCCTCTCTCCGACGAGTTGGCGGCGATGGGCTACCGCGTCGGGTCGAGGCTGGAGCGCCCGGGCGACGTCGTTGTGCCGGAGTTCGGCGTCGTGACCTGCGCAGCCATTCACACCCGCGAGCCCGCCCGGGTCGCAAGCGACGTCGTGCACATTCGAGGCATCGAATTGGCGACGTACCTCGACCGCGGGCCGGACGGGCTTGATCGCGTGGTCGTATTAAGCAAGACAGGCAGGGCGAGCATCACCCATTCCGCTGCCGGTTTCCGGTACGAGCCCGAGGTCGGTGATCCTTTGCGGATGACCGACGTGCTCGCCCGGCTTCGCGATCAGAGCCAGGTCGATGCGGACGGTTACGTGGCCGATCGGGTCCTGTTCGAGGCCACGATCGACAGCGTGTACCCCGACGCCGTTGCCCGGCTTTGGAGGGCATTTCACGGTTTGATCGTGCATCAGCCGGATGTTTTTGTCGCGGTGGAGGACGGCTTCGAGGTGGGCAGCAAACTCCAGACCCAGCTCGTACACATGCAGGCCACCCACGGCAACCTCCGCCCCGGCAGCAGCTGGGGATTTGCCGCGAGCATGGCAGGTCCATTGCCGCCGGTGCTGCGCATGGCGGATCTCCGCGAAGCGATGCAAAAGGCCGGCATCCCGATCGCCGAGTAGTGCCGATCGGGCGGCTGCGGGGGTGTCGCGAGGGCCGGGGCCGTCCTGGTGGCCGCCCTGCCTGGATACGGACCCCGGGCTGACAAGTTTGCCCAAGCCGCCCCAGGCCGGCCTTCACGCGCGTGACAATCAGCCTGTGGAACTCGAGGAGTTGTTGGGCACCTCGTGCGGTCGTCGCGGATGGGCGATGCGCATCGGATCGAGCTTGCGGTGGCCGTTGTTGCGGCCCCAGTTGTGCCGGTCGGCCCATTCGAAGAGCATGAGGATCCGCTGCTGGTCGAGCACGGGGAACGCAATGTCCAGATCTCGCATGATCTCGCGGGTATTGCTGGCATCGAACCGCGGGGTATGGGCGACGCGCGGGGTGACGATGTTGTACTGATCCCACAGCAATGACTCGGCGGGCGAGCACTTGCCGATGACCTCGTCAGGCGGAGCAAAGAAGCCGCCGTGCAGTCCGAAATGCTGCTCGTAGCAGCGCTTGATGAGGTCGTTGGTCGGTGGTTGCGGGTTGGTCAGGTGGTAGATCCGTTTGTGATACTTTGGCCGGACCATGATCTCGACGATCAGACGGGAAACGAAGTCCACCGGTACGAGGTTCTGTACGTCGTCTGGCTGGCCGGGGATTCGCAAGGGGATGTAGGTCAGCTTGCCGTCGTTCGGATCGTGATACTGCTCCTTGAGCACGCCCACCAGCCGGGCGAGTTGGTAAAAGCCCGCGAACTGGGAGGTGTATCCGGTCTCCGAATCACCGACGAGCAAGCTCTGGCGGCAGATCGTGAGTGTTCGCCCCGGTTGCTCGGACCAGGCGCGGAAAACCATCTCCGCCGCCCACTTGCTCTTCTCGTAATCCGTCTGGAACTTCGGGGCGGGGTCATGGAAGGCTTCGGGGACGACCCCGTCGTTCCAGCCGCAGGTATAGGCGGTGCTGACCGC
>JAPKGY010000941.1 GCA_026647385.1 Phycisphaerae bacterium
ATACGCAAGCCTTCCAAAATGTGCAGGCGCTCCTTCGCGCGATCAAGCTCGTACTGCGTGCGCCGCGTCACGACTTCCTTGCGATGCTTCACGTACTCGAGAAGGTCCTCGTGGCTTCATGGATGGCCCGTTGCCCCCGCCACCGATGGGTCCGGATCGTTTCGGCCCACATCGCGGCGGACCCGAGGGCCCCCTGCTGAGTCCGCGGGAACGGGAGGAACTGATCGCTTTCATCAAGCTGCACTTCCCGGAGATGTACCGCCGCCTCCAGAGATTCCAGCAGGCGGAGCCCGCGCGTCATGGTCAGGCCTTGCGGCGGATGGCCGGCCCCATCCTGCGGATCATGCGGTTGAGCCAAACCAACCCCGAGTTGGCTGAGATCATGATCGCCGAGCACAAGGTCGAGATGGAACTCTTCGAATTGCAGAATGCCTGGGCCGCTCCAAGGTCGCAGGCCGAACGCGAAGCGAAACGGGAACGGATTCGGGATCTGGTCGGCCAGCGGTTCGACCTGCGGCAAAAACGGCTGGGAATGGAGATCGAGGACATGCGGAAGCGCCTGGACGAGGCGATGGCCCGACTGGCCCGGCAGGGCGCCGACCGGGCCGAGATCGTCGAGGCCGAGACTCGCCGGATGATGGAACGGATGGGACCCGGGCCTCGCGAACGCCAGGCGGAGACGGCTCCCTCGCACGCCTTCCCGGGCGCACCGCCGCCGGGAGGCGGCGAGCATTGAGGTCATCCGCGTCGCGATCGACGACCGCCTATTCGCATGGTTCTTCGAGGAGTTTTCGGCTGGCATACCCCGCGTTCGTTTCATGCCAGCACATGATGCGTTCTTCTCCGAGCTTCCAGCAGAGGTAGACCTGGCGTCCTTCGCGGATCGAGGGGAAATCCACAAGTCCCAGTTCAAAGTCCTTCAGCTCGCAACCCACTTCTTCCACCTCCTCGCGCAGATCGGCGAGTTCGTCGGTGATGCGGATGTAGCGCTGGCGGGTCTCCTCAGCCTCGAAAATGTTGCCCTGCTGATCGAGCGCCTGGTAGGTCTCGTGGAGTTCACGCAGTCGGCGATACTTGGTCACGATGTCGCCCACGATGCGCTTGACCAGCACGAGCGAACGGTTCGCTTCGTCCCGGGTGAAGATCCTTTTGCCGCCGGCGGAAGAGGGCCGTGCGGGTTTGATGGCTTCGAAAGCGTCCATGAAATGCGCTCCCTTAAGCCGGTGGTCGGATCTGGAGCAAGAGGTCCTGGGGTGCTCTCCGAACGGGTTGCCTAGCCGCTCGCTCTGGCTCCTGTCGGCTCAAACCGAAGCTACCAAATGGTCCCGGGCAAGTCAATCGACGTCTGGCTCGCTCCGGGCGGGAAAACACGGGTGGTTCCGCCAGCGCCGCGGGAGTTGGTTTAAGATCATGAAAGTGCGTGAGTTATAGGGCCAGGATGATCCCACGGGCCGGGGCCGCATTGGGGTCCGGCTCGTCCCCGGCCTGCGGGGCCCTCCGCGAGCGGTCGTGCGCGAGCGGACGAGGCGGCCGGCGGGCACGACGCGCGGGTTTACGGGGGAGGCACGGTCGACGGGGCGGTGAGGGCGCCGAGCATGGGTAGAATCTGACAGAAGGTTATGCAGGCACCCAGGATGCACGCGGCGATCGCCAGGCCCCGGCGGGCCTCCTGACGCAGCAGCGACCGGATCGCCAGGATCAGGCCGACGATTCCGAATAGCGAGCCCACGGCAAAAAAGCCGGCGGCCACCGGGGACACCAGCTGCAACTGTCCGTCGGCCATCATCTGGCGCATGGCGTCCTCGATTTGCTGAGGCGTGGCGTTCGGCCCCAGTCGCTCCTGCACCGTCAAGATGTAGCTGCCCATCAGGGCAATGTAGCCGGCGGTTGCGATGAGCGTTC
>JAPKGY010000942.1 GCA_026647385.1 Phycisphaerae bacterium
ATCTGCTAGAGATGTTCCGGTGCCACTAATGTCGATGAAGATTACAGGTCTCCTTTTCGCCTCAGTTCCGATTACTTGGCCAATTATCGAATTCAAAGAAGTGCGCTCATTCCCCTGACTATCGTGTTCTTGAAACAGGTCAAGGCGCGAGAGCCCGGCATTCCTCGACCAGCATGTCCACCGAAAACTGGCACTGCCCGGGCATCGACTGGATGGGCTGGGCAACGCCGGTGCCGGGCCGTACGAACAGCGGACAGACGAGCTGATCCACCGTCCACCGCGTCTGGCGAACCATGCGGCGCAACGTCGCGTTTGCCCTCAGCCGCCGGAACCGATTGATCGGAAAACTCATGCTCTTGCTACCCCAAAGCCGCTCGACGTCGAAAGCCCTCAGAGCGCATGTGAGCTTCTCACACACCCTCTCAAACCGCCCAGAACAGCAGCAGCGCCACCCCCAGGGCGACCATGATCGGCCAAAACCATCCGCGCGACCGCTCCTGGGCCGGCGAGTCGCCGCCCTCGACCCACCGGCCGCAATGCGGGCACCGGGCGGCATCCTCATATACCGCCTCTCCGCAATGCGGGCAGTCGATCGTATCGTCCGGGCCGCCGTCGTCGAGATCGATTTCCTGCGGCAAGTCGCGGTCATCGTCGTCCCAGTCGTCGGGTCGGCTCATCGGCGGCCTCCTCCGTCCACAGCCGGGGACTCACCCGCCCTGCTGGGCGTCATCCAGTAACTGCTTGGCCGAGATGTGAAACGCCAGTTGCTCGAGACGCTGGGCCAGATCCACGGACCCAACCGACACGTGGTCGGGAATCGTCAACGTGACGGGCGCGAAATTGAGTATCCCCTTGATCCCCGCCGCCACGAGCCGATCGGCCAACTCCTGCGCCGCCGGCGCGGGCACGCACAAGATGGCCATCTGGACCCGCAAGTCTCTCACCACTTCTTCGAGCCGATCCAGAGGCCGGATTTCGATTCCCGGAGGCACACCCACCACGGTGCCGATCTTCGCGGGGTTATTGTCGAAGGCAGCGACGATCTCGAAGCCCTTTCCGAAGAAACCGCGGTAGCTCAGCAGCGCGGTCCCCAGATGGCCCGCACCCACCAGCAACGCCCTCCACGTGCGATCCGTGCCGAGGATGCTCCGAATCCGGGCGATCATCTCGCTCACGTCGTAGCCCTTGCCCGGCCGGCCGAACTGCCCGAAATAGGCCAGGTCCTTACGCACCTGCGCATCGGTCAGCCCCAGGGCCGTCCCGAGCTGCCTGCTCGAAACGGTCTTGGAGTCCTTCTTCCGCAGGGCCTCCAATTCGCGCAGGTAGAGACTCAGTCGACGGACCGCCGGGATGGGCACGTGGCTCTCGCGCGCCGGTCGACTGGGTTCCGGTGACGGCTTTGGATCGGAGTCGGGGACGTGCATACCTTGACTGTACATAGGTACAAAGTCCATCGTCAAGAGCGGCATTGCCGGAAAACCACTGTAACCCCTTACAAGAGCAATTGTTGACAGCCGATTCCGCCTTGACATCCCCCCTCCAGGCCGATACCGTTTAATGTCCCCCCGGGGGGTGCAGTCCGCCCTGGGATGTAGTCCGCCGGCGTCGGGCCACGGCAGCCACCTGCGTTCCGAGGGCGGCGGCGGGCCCGTGTCGCAAACAATCGACCGGAGATAGACCCTCTGAGGCGCCAAGCCAGGGCGTCGGGTGAGTACGTGTATCAGCAAGAAAACACCAATCGGGGGGCCCAGCCAAGGCCTCGGTCCAAGACCCGCTCCCGGATGCCGTTGCCGTGGATCCTCTGCGCGATCGTGAGGCGCCACCTACGTGCCCGGCGCGCTGGTGTGGAGCCTGTCGCTTGAACGCGAGCTCGGCGTATCGGTCGGCGGCGTGGCGCGCCT
>JAPKGY010000943.1 GCA_026647385.1 Phycisphaerae bacterium
GGCGGCTCCGCGGTTGCAGTAGGCCAGCCCCCAGTTCGGTTTCAGCTCGATGGCTTTGTCATAGTCGGCCAATGCTTCCTCGTATTCCCGGAGCCGGTAGCGGGTATTGCCCCGGTTCATGTAGGCTTTCGCGTAGTTGGATCGTAGCGCGATGGCCTTGTCGTAGTCCCGGATCGCCTCGGCGTAGTTACCCATTTCGTCGTTCGTGGTTCCGGAATTGTAGAAGGCCTGCACGTACTGGGGGTTCAGCTCGGTTGCCCTCCGGAACTCCTCGGCCGCCCGGGTCTTATCGGCCTGTCGTTCCCGGAAAAAGCAGCCGAGATTATAGTGCATCTCCGCCTCGTAGTTTTGGCGCTCCGCGGGGAACGGCCCCGGCAGGCTGATGGCCGCCGCGATGGCCGCCATTACCGCCGCCGCGCCTGCGGCACGGCCCCATCGGCGGGTACGGATCATATCCACCAGGGCCAGGCAACCCCAGGCAGCCGGCACCGCGACCACCGGTATGATCGGGAGCCGATAGCGCCCGCTGACGAAAACCAGGATCACGCTCAAGGCGTGGAGCGCCAGCAGCAGGATCACCGGCGCCGGGATTCGGCGTCCGTGAAGCACCACGCCGAGAACCGCCAGAGGCAGCAGTACGCCGAAGGGAAAACCGAAGTCTCCGATTTTCCAGGTCAGGAGGCTCAGGATTCCGGACCATCGTCGGAAGAGGTAGATCGACAGGTTGCGGGGAATCTCGCGGGAACTCAAGAACTGAACGGTCTTGTCGAGCAGGCCCCGGGCGAAGCCGGCCGGATCGTCCGCCGCATATTTCCTGACGAGGCTGTAGTAATAGCCCGCCTTGGCTTGCGGATCGTAAATGCCTTCCTGGTCCGGCAGCAGGGTCAGCTCGGCCCAGTCCATCCCGGGACGGATGGTGATGACCCGGTCGGAGGCGGGATTGTTCCCGATGTAGAAATTGAGCCCGCCGCTGTCGGGCAGGATGCCGAAGGAGCCGACGACGCGCTGCTTCTGGATGGCCACGGGTATCGCCAGCACGGCGAAGCCCGCGGCGACCAGGGCGAGTCGTGCCGCGACCGGGCCCCAGCCGATCCGGCTCCGGTGCAAGGTCACCGCCAGCCACAGGCAGGCCGCCACGAAGAACGGCAGAAAAGTCGGTCGGGTCAGAACCGCCAGCACGCCGCAAAGGCCAAGAGTTATATAGTTCCGAAATCCAGTCTTCGCCTCGCGCAGGCGCAGGAGAACGAGCACGAGCGCGACCGCCCAGAACGCCGCCCAGCCCTCGCCCAGCAGTTCGCCTTCGATGAAGATGAGCGGGCCGTACAGGGCGGTGATGATGCCGGCCAGCAGGCCGGTGGCGCGGTTTCCGAGTTTGCAGCCCAGTCGATAAGCGAGCAGGCAGGTCAGCGAACCCACGAGGGCCTGGACGAGTTTGGCCGCCGGAATCGAACAATCGCTGAAATAGTAAACGATCGACAAGAAGAGCGGGTAGAAGACCGGCTGCCAGAAGAAAGCCTCGGCCATGCCCTTACCTGCGACAAGATCGCGGGCCAGGGCGTCGTAGGTCTGGGAGTCGACGGTCGGTGCCAGAAACGTCGGATTGTCCGAACTGTCGTGGAGGTACGCCAGTCGAGCCAATAAGGCGATTGCACAGACCGCCAGTCCAATCCACGCGGACCCGCCGGCGCCTTTTCCCGCGCCGGCTACGCGGTCCGGAGCGCACACCTCGTTTTTCCCGCGGCTCGTCGGGCGGCGAGATGCCATAAGGGTCGTTCCCACCGGTATCGTGCCAACACCCTTCCCGGTGACATGATACCGCATATGCGCCGGCTGAACAGACGGCCGAAACTGTCACAGGCCCGCCCGTTCGTTTCCCTCGTCCGGAACCGCGGCATTGCCT
>JAPKGY010000944.1 GCA_026647385.1 Phycisphaerae bacterium
CATCGGCCCGGGCAAGGTCTTTGTCATGGACGGCCGTCAGCAGCTTGCGAAAATGTCCATCCCACCAATACTCGGGATAAGGGAGGGTGGCTGCCGCCCTGGCAACGACCAGTTCGCCGCGCATCGCGTCGAGAAAATCATGCTTCAGCTCGTCGGCGTGCAGCATGGATTCGCCGGGAGCGCTCCGCTCCACCCGGTCACACAGATCGGCCAGTTGCTCGATCAGCCTCAACGCCCGCTCCCGATTGCCCCGGTCCTTCAATCTGGCCGGACACGGCGGGAACCACTCGCTGGACCGATCCGGATAGGCATACAGCTTCTTCAATTCAACGAAGGTCTCATCGAACCGGACCATCTCCTCCACCTGCCCCGCGCCGAACACAATCCGGTAGACCCGCTTGCGGAGCTGGTTGAAATCGTGCCTGCCGGGGTCCCACGCCCACCAGTTGAGCACCGG
This sequence comes from Phycisphaerae bacterium, assembly GCA_026647385.1. Classification (GTDB taxonomy): domain Bacteria; phylum Planctomycetota; class Phycisphaerae; order UBA1845; family PWPN01; genus JAPKGY01. The sequence goes on from JAPKGY010000944.1 coordinate 458, forward strand.
GACGTGATAATACTGTGGGTGCTCCATGCCGCCCCATGGCATCACCGAATCGCAGTACTTCTCAGCGTCGGCCAGCATCTCGTAATCCGGGCCGTGCCAGCCGCACTGGAGCGACGGGAGTTCCAGATAGGACCATTTCTCCCCCTTGTGCAGCGTGCGATGATCGATGTGCGTCAGTCCGTTTTGCGGTCGAGGCCAGTTATGCCACCACATGTACTTGGCCTTCAAACCGATCGCCCGCGACGCCTTCAGTGTCGACTGGACCGGCAGGAGGGTCCACACCCACATCGCCCGCTCCATGCCCGGGATGGCCATGATCTTGCGATTGAACTCCGTACCAATCTCCTGATATGAACTCTTGGGCGGACAGATGCCGATGAGATGATCGGTGATTCCCCTGCTCCGGGCGTACGTCACCATCTTCATCACCAGTTCCTCGGGGGCCTCACCCGGCCCCTTGTCGTCGAACGACAGGAAGACGCCGTCGGCGCCCAGTTCGATCATCCCTTCGAACGTCTTCAGCACGCCGTCGTACTCACCCCTGGACACGCCGCAATTCACGGCGCTGTAAACGATCAATCCTCGCCGATGAGCCTGTGCGATCACCTCCGTGAGACTCTCCCTATCCAGCCTCTCGCCCGCACCGAACGCGTAGGTGCCCGTGCGCAGATCGATCCAGTTGACGCGCGAGGTCATGTAGGCGTCCAGTTCGCCTGGCCGGAGGTATTGCCGGTAATTCGTTCGCGGCCGGCCTCGCCAGGGAATGCTCGGCCAATCGCGCACCTTGCCCCGTGCAACCGAAAGGGCTTCGCCGTCACGGCCGATCAACTGGAACAACGTATCCTGGCCATAGATCACGCCACGCGGATTACTGCCTCCGACCATGATGACGTGGCGTCCGTCGAGTTGAATCATATCGATCACATAGCCGTCAAAACCCGGCGACTCCGGGCCCAGTTCGATCCTGTTATCCCGGCAAAGGCGGTCGACACGGCTGTTCGTCGAAGACTGGCCCAGCAGAATCTCCACCGGCGTTGCGGGGCGGTCCTTGCCCTCGGCCACGACCGGCCACCGGACACCGAACCGCCTGCCCACATTGTTCTGCAGCAACTCGGCTGCGTACTTCTCGGGGTCGGTTGCCCGATCGCCCAGCACGATGACCGCCCCATCCGCCGGGAACCGTATGGCCTCCGGCCCGAACTCGACCTGCTTGGGCGGCGGGACGAGGGTGACCGGCGCGCCGGCGGCCATGACATGGGTCAGGCCTGCAGCGAACAGGCCCGTCAACGTCCAGAGCTTTCGTCCGAGGATCATCGGGGCCCTCCCATGAAGTAAGCCGTGTCAAGGTCGTAAACTCTTGGAATCGTGGAGATTGACCAACCTCCCATTCGCGCTGGCACCGTGTGCCGCACACTAAGCTGGTCCTGTCAATCGGTGGAG
>JAPKGY010000945.1 GCA_026647385.1 Phycisphaerae bacterium
ATATTGCTGCTTGCTTGTTCGTCGGCGATTGCGGCAGCCAAGACATGGACCGGCGCAATCTCTACATCATGGGGATTGGCGAACAACTGGAGCCCTTCAGGCGCTCCGTTGGATGGGGACTCTCCGTGGCTGCGTCCGGGCGGGGTCTGTCCCGTTGGGCCGTGGTCGGCGGCGTACTGGCCCGCGCATCGAGCGGTGTGGGTGGACTCCGCGCCGACATCGCTGGAGAGCGGGTAGCGATGTGGCTCGTGGCACGGGCTGGCCCGCCCGTGAACCCCCGTCTTGGGGCAAACGCCAGCCGCCTGGCCAACAGGGGCAAGATGCCCACTTCGCACCCACATCGCAACCGGCTCCTCGCTGGACATCGGGACTGGAAAAATCGGGTTACGCAGCGGATCATGACACCGCCCCGAAAGCCCGCAAAGGTTGGGCGGCCGGAGCCGTTGAGAGGGTTCAGGGACGAACCGAACCCGACGGCGAAGGATCGATGCGATTTGCACGGATGTTTTCGCCCAGGGGCTTTCTTGGGTTGTGGACCTCCAAGGCGGTCCGCCTCAGGGCGGACGGGCACGGGTGTACGGAGTGGCTGAGCGATGGTAACGAAGGATTTTGCAGGGATGCCGGTGGTTGTCATGGGTTTGGGGCGCTTCGGCGGAGGGATCGGCGTGGCCCGCTGGCTCGCGGAGCAGGGGGCTCGGGTGACCGTGACCGATCAGGCGGATGCCATTTCGCTGGCGTCGAGCGTGGCCCGGCTCGAGGACCTGCCGATCACCTTTCGGCTCGGCGGGCACGTGATGAGCGACCTTGACGATTGCCGGCTTCTGGTCGTGAGCCCGGCGGTCCCCAAGGACAAGTCGCCCTTCGTTCAGGCAGCTCTCGCCCGGGACATTCCGCTGAGCAGCGAGATGAACCTGTTTATCGAGCGATGTCCGACGCGGCAGGTGGTGGGCGTGACGGGGTCGGCGGGCAAGAGCACGACGACGGCGATGATCGGGGCGATTCTCGAAGCCGCTCATGCGGGGGGGGGCGGTCCGCGGTGCTGGATGGGGGGGAATATCGGTCAGTCGTTGCTCGGGTCGCTAGCGCGGATTGAGCCGGGGGATGTGGTGGTGCTGGAGCTGTCGAGTTTTCAGCTCGAGGACCTGGGCGCGTTGCGGTGGAGCCCGACGCGGGCGGTGATTACGAACATTCAGCCGAACCACCTGGATCGGCACGGCACGATGGAGGCCTATCGGGACGCGAAACTGAACATCGTGCGTTTCCAGGGGCCCGAGGATCTCGTGTTTCTCAATGAGAACGACGGGGAGCTGGAGGAATGTGTGGCCGCCGCCGGTGCCGGCGGGCGTGTGCGGACGTTCGCCTTCGATCCCTTCTTCAAGGGGGTGCTGCGGGTTCCCGGCCGACACAATGAGGACAACGCCGCGGCTGCGGTCGCGGTGGCCCGTTCACTGGGGATCGCCGATGAATGGATTCGGCGGGGCCTGTCGTCGTTTCGCGGGCTGCCCCACCGGCTGGAGTACGTTGGGACGAAGCGAGGGGTTCGGTACTACAACGACTCCAAGTCGACGACGCCGGCTTCGACCCGTCTGGCCTTGGAGGCGTTCGACGAGCCGGTGGTGATGTTGATCGGCGGGCGCGACAAGGGGATGTCGTTCGAGGCTCTGGGGCATCTGCTGGCCCATCGGGCCAAGGGCGTCGTCTGTTACGGGGAAACCAGCGCGATGATCTATAAGGAAGTCATGCGGCACCTGTCCGGCGAAGGCCCCGCCGCCCGCGTCGAGCGGGCCGGCCCGTTGGCCGAGGCCCTGCGGACGGCGGCGGCCATGGGTGCGCCCGGAGACGTGGTGGTGCTCTCGCCGGCATGCACCAGACTGCCGGGTGGTCAGCGAGGATG
>JAPKGY010000946.1 GCA_026647385.1 Phycisphaerae bacterium
AGGCCGAGGCTGTGCGCCGAGCCGGCCGCCACCGCGATAAAACCCTCGTTCGGCGGGGGCACATCGCACTGCTCGTAATCGTTGGAGCCCCAGGCCACGATGGAACCGTCGGTCTTGATCGCCAGGTTGTGCAGCTCGCCGGCGGCGATGGCTTTAAAACCCGCGTTCGGCGCCGGCACGTCGAGTTGTTCATACCCGTTCCAGCCCCACGCCTCGATGGAGCCGCTCGTCTTGAGACCGAGGCTGTGGTACCCGCCCGCTGACACCGCCTTGAATCCCGAGTTGGGCGAGGGCGGCGTGCATTGGCCGTCCCAGTTGAAGCCCCACGCATCGACGGAGCCGTCGGTTTTCAGGGTCAGCGTGTGGTAGACGCCACCCGATATCGCCTTGAAGGCGGTGTTCGGCGCGGGCACCGTGCATTGCCCACCGGAATCGTCGCCCCACGCGGCGATCCAGCCGTCCGCGTGGGCGGACCGCCCCACCGCGGCGCCGAACATCGCCGCCAGCAGGACGCAAGCCCACTTGTGTCGACCCCGATCCATGAACGGCTCCCGACCTCGATCCGCGCCGGGAGAGACGTATGCAACCGGATCCACGGCGAAGCCGCGCTCCGGATTAAAGCCCCCCCTCGCAGTTGAAAGAGATTCCCCCTGGGCCTCGGGCCCTCATCAGGACCGTAGGCACGGACTTTCCGGTTTTCAACGGCCTTTCACGGGTTTGAAGCGGTTTGCCCGTCCATCGTCCGCGCTGCCGTGCATACGCATCGATCTGGGCCGGGGCGAATCATGGAAGAGGACCCAAGGCAAGCGTTCGCGCGAGTTTTCCCGGGCGCAAAGACGCGTCTCCGCACGATGAACCTCCGCGCGGAGACGCGAATGAATACGGACGGAGAAAACCACGACCGAATCGGTCACCGCCGCCGGCGAAGGGCGACCAACAGCCCCCCCGTGAGCAGCAGCATGGACGCGGGCTCGGGAATCGGGGCCAGCGAGGGCACCTGAGCGACGTCCCCGTTGATCACGTTCGCCATCGCGGGCTTCCACCAGGGAGCGTTGGTCTGCACGACGAGCGTCGCCGCAAACATCCCCGGCAGAAGAGCGCCCGGCCCCAGCGGCGGCGCGATGAACGAGAAGCCGACCACATTGCTGTTCAGCGAGCGGTCCATCGTCGTGGGCGGCAGACCCGGTACCCCGAGCCGAAAGCTCATGTCCGTAAGCCAGCCTACGTAGTCCGTCACCGTCAGGCGACCAACCGAGTCGATGCTGTTCGGGCTGTTTACCAGATCATAGATAAACGTGAGGCCGCCCCACGGATTGTTCGCGTCCCCGGCGATGACCGTCGAATTCAGCGTACCGCTGAACGCCGCTCCCGCGAACGGGAGAGGCCCGGTCGTCACCACCACGCCTCCGCCGGCCGGGTCCGGCTCGGGCACCGCCAGCGCGGACTGACCCGGCGCGATCGGTATGGCGAAAGCGGTAGAGGCAATAAGACCTAAAAAGATACAAGCCGCGATGCAACGGGATGAGTTGCGCATCATCTTTCTCCTCCGTCCCAGAAGTGGACAGTCTTTCCCACCGTTCTAGTGTATGCCGGTTTCCGGCCGAAAACAAGCGTTTTTGCGTGTTTCGGCCCCAAATTTTCTGCTCGACGGGCAAGGCCCGGACGCTCCGGAAGGGATAAGAACCAGCTTGGAGCCCCTTGCATAATCCAATAGACCCCACCCAGGAAGATGCTTCCTTTCATCTTCCAACTGCGAACTGCGTACCGGCTCTCGCACAACGAGACGGCACACCTCTCACGGCGCACGGCGAAGTCACGGCGTCTGAAAGCGCCACGCACGTGCCGCAATCCCACGCGCGCCGTCCGCACACATCGCGTCTCGACGACCCCTTC
>JAPKGY010000947.1 GCA_026647385.1 Phycisphaerae bacterium
CCACGTACTCAAGGACGGGCGGGTCATCGGCACGATCCATCCGACGGAACCCGGGAATGCGTCACTGGTGGCAACTCGGTACACGGAACTGGCGGGTTAAGCCCGGCCGGACCGCGGGAGCGATCGGGGCCATCGCGCTGGGAGTGGGCGTGGTGGTGTGGGTGGCCTGCGCGTACGAATCCATCCGCCTGGCCCTGCACGATCAGGCCTGGTTCTGGATCGGCAGAAGCCACTTGTCCATCGTGTCCAATTACGGCGAATCGGGAACCGTCCTGCAGAAAATCGCCGAGCAGGCCGCCACGCTCCGCAACGTGGAGCATGTGACCAGTTGCCTGCAGTACCAGATGGTTCTGGAGAAAGTGCAGCGAGCGGGCAATCCGTCGACGTCGGCGGAAAACGTGCCATCCCCTTCGGGCAGGCCCGAGAGCGAGTTGCCCGCCACGGGGCTCTGGGAAGATCTCGACTGGAACGTCGACGTGCAGGCCGTCGGTATCCAGCCCGAACAGGAGGAAGTATTCCGTCAATACGAATCCAACCGGGTCGCGGGTCGCATGCTCAGGCCGGATGACACGGACGCGGCCGTCATCGATTCCACCCTGGCCGCCCAGGTCGGCCTGAAACCGGGCGACCGGTTCATGCTGCGGGCCCGACGGTCCGAGACGGGTGAGCAGCCGATCGAGGAGACCGCCGTTTTCAAAGTGGTCGGTCTGCTCGAGCATCACCGCATCGCCAAACAGCAGAATCCCGTCGTCTTGGCTCCCCTGGATCGCATTCAGCGTCTGGCGGGCTACGATCGCGAGCCCCGCCGCGTCACCAAGATCGATTTCATCCTCGAGGACGCTTCGCCCCGCAAGCTGGCCGCCACGCAGGGCGAGCTTCTTCGCCTGGCCGGCCGATACGGCGAAGGCTTCGTCATCAACAGCGCCGCCGACCGCATTCGCCAGATTCAGGGCGCGGAACGGCTGACGCAGTACGTGATGCAGTTGCTCTCGACCGTGGCGCTGTTTACCGCGCTGTTCATCATTCTCTCGACGCTGAGCATGGGGATGGTCGAACGGATCGGTCAACTCGGTTTGCTGCGCTGCCTCGGCTTGACTCGGCGTCAAATGGCGGTGCTCGTGCTGGCCGAGGCGGTCGTGCTCGGCATCGTGGGGATCATCCTGGGCATCCCCGTCGGCCTGGGGCTCGGCAAACTGACCGTGTATTTCGCGCCCGAGTACGTGGGTGTCTTCGCGATCAACCGGGACGGGATCGTGCTGGCCGTCATCGGCGGCGCGGTCACCACGCTGGTGGGGGCCTTGCTGCCCATGGTCCAGACCATGCGGGTATCGCCGCTGGCCGCCTCCCGACCGCAATCGCAGCCGGTGCCGGGCGTGCTCGCGTGGATCCTCGGCGTCCTCGGCGTCGCCATGATCGCCGGCCATCAAGTGATGCTGACGAGCATTCCCCCCAACAAGCTCTATTTCCACGCCTCGCTCTCGCTCATCGCCGTCGGACTGCTGTACCTCGGCTACGCGTTCATCGTTCCGGCAGCCATCCGCATCGTCGGCCGGCTGGCGGTGCGTGGGGCAGCGGGTATCATGTTGCTGCGCCATCAGTTTCTGGCCGACCAGGTGGGCAAAGCCGTCTGGCGGTCGTCAGCCATCTGCTGCGGTCTGATGGTCGGGCTCTCGATGATCGTCACTCTCCTGGTCCATTCCGAGTCCTGCGTGGCCAGTTGGGACTTCCCCAAACAGTTCTGCCAGGCGTTCGTGTACATCAGCCCGCCGATCAAGCTCGCCACCGCGAACCAGGCCCGTCGGTCGGCGTGCTATCCGGCGCGCAGGGACTCGAGCAACTGGGCAAATCCTCTCACACGCATTTGATCGCCAGCATTGCAGAGCTGCCCGAGC
>JAPKGY010000948.1 GCA_026647385.1 Phycisphaerae bacterium
TGGCCATCATCGCTCTCCTCGTGGCCATTCTCATCCCGAGCCTCCAGCGGGCTCGCGAACAGGCCCGGGTCGTGGTCTGCGGCAGCAACCTCCGAGTCACCTCCCAGGCCATGTTCTTCTACAACCAGGGCAACCGCGAATACTATCCCAGTTCCGGCGCCTGGCCCGACGCCGTGCATCCGCACCTCCTGCGACTGGGACGCGGCAAGATCGTGGGCACGACGATTTACGGCTCCAGCCGGGTCCAGGATGTTGATGTTTTCCGGTGTCCAAGCGACAAGATCCTCCATGAGACCGGTGAAGGCTGCTCCATCGTCAACGGGGCCTGGGAAAAATTCATCTACCGGCTCAGTTACTGTTTCAACCCGTTCCTCGCATTCGAATCCGAGCCGATTCTGGTTGGATCGCGGAAGAGTTATCAGGTCGCCGAGACGATGAAATACACGGGCTCCACGTACTACGACCAGTGCGAGGGAAAGTATCTGAAAGAGTGGCGGTTGCAGAAGGCCTCGCGCATCAAGAAGCCATCCGACCTGGTCGCCTTCGCCGATGCCGGCGACGACGACAACTGTGGTATCAACGCGCTGGAAGCTCTGAAATGGGATTTTGACGACGAGATCGACATCTACTTCGCCGTCGATCCCGCGATCCTCGAAGTCCACCACGTCTCGGGCAACAACTTCGCCTTCGTCGACCACCACGTCGAGTACAAGAAGGTCCTCCGCCGCAAAGGCCCGCAGGACACCCTGGGCGTCCCGATCTTCCCCTTCCGCTGGGTCCCGAACGCCACGCCGTGAAAACGCCGTCCTCCCCCCTTTCCAAAGCCCCGCCTGGCCCGCACCCCAGGGCCAGTTCCGCCCCCACCGCCGGCCTCAAAAAAATCCTGTCCGGACCCCCTTGACACGTCCGGGGCGGCGGATATACTGCCTTTGTCGGTGAAGAATACGCCTGGGGAAACACCCGTTCCCATCCCGAACACGGCAGTTAAGCCCAGGCGGCCGATGGTAGTCCTACCGGGCGAGAGTAGGTCATTGCCGACACTTTTTCGAGAGAACCCGACGGCGATTGCCGGACGGGTTTTTTCGTGCGCGCAGTTGGCGGCGTGCGCACAGTTAGCGGCGTGCGCACAGTTGGCGGCGTGCGCACAATTGGCGGCGTGCGCACAGTTGGCGGATCGCCACATGGACTCCTTCGCCGTCCCATTACCCCCTCCCCCCTGCGAATGACGCTCGCTCCGTGAGCCGAGCCGCCCGCTATCCTATCCGCGCCGGCGGCTGTGCGGGGGGTACCCCGGTCCGCCGCGTCGGCCCGCGCTTGCGTCAGGGACTCTGAACGTACGGCCTACAGCGTCCCGTGCCCTGGCGTAAGTCCGGAAGCGACAGGGACTTGACCGTCCGGGGCCGGCGGACTAGTCTATCGAGGCTTCGAAGGTTCGCTGAAAGGAGCACGATGGCCAAAGGCCCCCCACAGCCCACTTCCGCCTCGGTCGCCAGGTCGGCGGCCTCCAGCGCCAAGGAAACGCTTGAATCCCTCGTGGTCGCGTTCATTCTGGCGTTCGCCTTCCGGGCATTCGTGCTGGAAGCCTTCGTGATCCCCACCGGCTCGATGGCCACGACCCTGTACGGCGCCCAGGTGACGAACACCTGCTCGACCTGCGGCTACGAGTACGCCCGGGGCATCGGTGAGGAAGAGGTCACTCTGGCGGCCCATAACCGGCTCCAGTCGATACAGCTCCGCTGTCCGAACTGCGGCACCATGCCGGACCGTATCTCGAGCGCGGGCATCCTGCGTCCCGATAGCGGCGATCGCATCCTCGTCTTGAAATGGGCTTACGACCTGGGATGGGGCAATCTCGGGCCCAAACGGTGGGA
>JAPKGY010000949.1 GCA_026647385.1 Phycisphaerae bacterium
GGGAGTTCATCGAACGCGATCGCAACTGGTCGGTGCAGTCGCAGAGCAACTGCCCGCACGGGCGGTGCCTGGTGGGTTCCACGGGTCGTATTCGCGTGCCGGTGGACAAGGACCCGAAACTGCGATTCATGACCCACCCCTGGAGCGGGCTGGCGAGGGTGACGTTCCAAGGTCAAAGCCAGGTGGTCGACCTCTATTCGCCTGAAGGGGGCGACGTGACCCTCTTCCCCGCGCGGACCCCGATGACCGACCGGGTCGGCGACTCGACCGGCGGGCGCGCGGGGCCGGCGGCGACCCCGGAACGCTCCTCATCCGCGTTTTCAGGGGAGGAGCAAGAACGCATCGAAGCCCTCCGCTCAGCCAAGGCTCGCGCGGTGGCGGTCTACTGTCCGCGCTGGCTGGGGATCACGCATTCGACCCTGTCGCTTTTCGAGCACACCTACCCGGTCCCCGCGACGGCCGACATCGATCCCATGACCGTCAGCCAGGACAACCTGCGCCATCACGCCGAGTTCCTGCTGGCCGCCGGCGCGGACACGATCGTGATTTCGGGCGGCGATCAATCGCACTTGCGGCTGGTCCGCCTGCTCAAGGAGCGCCGGCCCGATCTGCGCATTCACCTCCTCTGGCACGGCTCGCACGTCCACTGCGGCGAGGACTACGTGTGGGAGATGTTCAAGCAGTGGATCGAGGCGGCCCGCAAGGGGGTGGTCGGAAGGATCGGTACGGTCAAGAAAGGCATGGATCGTTTCCTCCAGTCGCAAGGCGTCCGATCGCAACTGGTGCTCAATTATGTGCCGGGGGAGCCGCAGCCGGCCCCGTCGATCGACGAGCCGGGCACGCACCTGGGCATCTGGATCGCCGGTCACAATCCGCTCAAGACGCCGCATTCGATGCTCGCGGCCGCCGCCATGATCCCGGATTGCCGACTGCACTTCGCCGGGCTTCCCGACCGGGCCCGCGAGGTCATCAGGACCTGCGGGATCTCCGTCGCGAAGTCCTGGCCCGGCCCACTGCCGAAGCGAGACCTGCTCAAGGCGGTTCGTCGGACGCATCTGACCTTGTATGTCACGCTCTCGGAATGCTGCCCCATGCTGCCGCTCGAAAGCCTGAGCGCGGGCGTCCCCTGCCTGATCGGGCCGACCAGCCACCTGTTCGAGGACAACGAATACCTCTTCGAGCGCCTGGTCGTGCCGTTCCCGGAGCGGGCGGACGTCATCGCGGACCATATCGCCCGAGCGGTGGCAGAACGGGAGCGGATCGTTCAGGAGTACGCGCGCTACGCACCGGTCTACAACGCCGCGGCCTTGCGGTCGGTGGAGGAATTCCTGGCCTGACGCGCGCGCGACGGAGCACGGCTCATGTCGGTGATCTGTTTCATCTCCTACGAGATTCATCCGACGACGTGGGGAGGCTGCGGCGTCCTTCTCCGGCACGCGGCGGAATTGCTGCTCGATCGCGGCCATACGGTGGTTTTCCTGCTCGATCTGTCGGCGGAACACTTCCGGCAGTTCGACCGATGCGACCGGCTGCAACTGCCCCACGCAGATCGCTGCCGGGCTTACCGCGTCGACGATCTCTGCGAAGACCTTTCGTGCCCCCGCGAGCACGTGGGCAACACGTATCAGTACAACAGCCTCCGCCTTGCACACGCATACCTGCGTCTGGCGGGGCGCGAGCGAATCGACTACGCGGAGTTCTTCGATTACTGCGGGCCTGGGTACTACACCCTGGCCCGGCGACTTTACGGGGAGGACGCCGGGGGCGCGGTGCTGGGCGTCCGCATACACACAACCGTCGAGATGATGGACATGTGCGGCGCAACCCGTTGCGTCGATCGTGAACGATACGGTCTTTACGCGCTGGAGAG
>JAPKGY010000095.1 GCA_026647385.1 Phycisphaerae bacterium
ATGCAAAGAAAAACATTACGGAGAAAAAACAGCGTACAATTGACAGACAAAAAATACATAAAGGTACGGAGAGGGTCCAGCGACGTCAGCGGCTACGCGGGCTGCCCGGCGGTCCACCACCCGGCTGATTTCGACGGCGACGGCGACGTCGACCTCGCGGATTTCGGGCATTTTCAGGCTTGCATGACGGGCGCCGGTATTCTCACGTTCGATCCCGCCTGCGGCGACGCCGATCTGGACAGGGACGGCGATGTGGATTGGCCGGATCTGCAGCGTTTCCGCCTGTGCCTGACGGGTCCGGGAGTCGCAATCGCCGACGGCTGCCTGGATGCCGGGCCATAAGGATGGCCCAGGGCAACAAGCGGCAGTACGGTGTGAGGATGGTTTGGGATGCCTTCATCCAACCATTCTGGCACCCCTTCGCCCGGTCACTTAGCGGCTCTTGCGCTCGAATGGATGCCCACCCGCATGGCACCTCAGGTGTATCTGACCGCGCAGATCGTCATCGCAGTGCGCGCCTCCGCCGCCCTCGCGTCTGATCCTTCCGACGAGATGGCGCACAAGGCCCCGCGCCGCCCATTGAGGTCACCCGGATCATGGCCGCTTGTCCTGGAAATCCCGTCCGGCCCGCATGAGTGTATTTCGTACGCACCGAGACCATCCGGGTCTTGGATGGGAATATAGACATAGGGGTTTCCCCATGGATCCACGGGGGGACCAAAACTTCTGTCGCACGGCCACCCAGAGCCCGACCGCTTCGCAGCGGCCGGACGTGACGGAGCATCAGTCGTACACAGCTCACGTGCACCGTTCATGACGACTTGAAGGTCCTCATCCCGAGCGGGAGGACGGCCATGTTCAAGTACGAACAGGCCAACGTCGAAGCGGAGACACGAAATGTCTCGTAAAGCGTCCTGCTGCATGGATTCTGAGGCATACGAATTCGCGGGCCCGACGAGCGCGGCAAGGCACACAGCGCACAAAATGCATCCGCACCAGGATGATCCAGGACTCAGCCCTGCCTCACTTCCAATCGAGCAGCGACCGTACATGGGACCGTCGATCTCCACAGCCGATGCACCTGGTCGATGGCTTGTTGACGCGATCCTCATCATATCGACCCTCGTAATGACAGCGCTCGCCGCGAACGCAGGCTGGAAAGGGCCGGAAGACGTTTCTCGGGCCGGGACGTAATCTCCCGCGTCCTGGCGCCGGCCTTGTCGGCCCGCTATCCGATCCGCCCGGTGGTCGGCCAAACCGCCCGTCGCTTCCCTTGGTCGTCTCCTCGTATCCCGGCCAACACATACCCGACGGCAAAAAGACCGCTGAAACCTGTTTTAAGTTCCCAAGGCTTCCCTGGCGTCACCTCACCAGCTTCTCGCAGAAATCCCGGTATTGACGCTCGAAGAGGTCGAGGTCTTCGGTGATGTAGTGGCGGAAGATCATTTGGCCGTAGCCAGCGTCGGCGGTGGTGGGCGATGCCGCTTGGTAGGCCCGGACGTTGGTGCGGAGGCGTTCGCTGCCCACGTCGGCGAGAAGCCGGTCAAACGAGCGGGTGTACTCGCGGAAACCGCCTTCGCGGAGGAAAAGGACGAGCGACCAGACCTGGGCGTAGTAGCCGCGCGTGGGTTGGCCTGCCTGGACGACGGCTTGGCCGGCATCCATGGCCAGCAGCTTGGGCAGCGGGATCCAGGCCTGCGGGCCGGCGAGGGCTTCGCGCAGGCTGTTGCGGCGGTGGTAGTTGCGTTGCGGGGTGAAGACGGGGTTGCCGGCTTTCAGGTCGAAGGCCTCCCATTGGGTCGCGAGTCCTTCGTTGAGCCAGGGGACGACCGGTTCCGGGAAGTATTTGGCGAGGTATTGATGGAAGCCCTCATGGGCGAGCAGGGTGAGGGTGCTGTCGCGGCCGATGTCCCAGACGACGGCGGCGGCGGTTCGCGGCTCGACGTAGCCGCCGGCCTTGATGTAAAGGTAGACGTGGGCCCGCTGGGGGACGAAACGGCGAGTGAAGGCCGCCCACTGCTCGCGGTTGGCGAAGAGGTAGACGTCGCATTTGCCCGGTCGGCCTTCGGGCGGGGGCAGGAGCCGGCGGTACTCGGCGAAGGTTGTTTCCAGGAACGCGGGCAGGATTTGGCGGAGCAGGGGGTCGGTGGCAGTGATCTTCAGGTCGTAGTGCTCGGTTTCCAGGCGGACGCCGTTGATGCCGGCAGCGGGTGCCCATTCCGTCTGACGGACGGACGGCCGGGAAGGGCTGGCCGTGCGGCAACCTGCTATGGCAGCAAGTGTTAGGAGAGAAACGACGGTGGCCGGCCCGGCTGAGAGCGATCTCCGCTGGTTCATGCGGATCCTCCTGACGGTGCGAGTCCGTGACCGGTTCACGGGTGGCGGGCGAGTCGTCGTGGCGACTCATGACCCCTCCTGCGCCTCAGCGGACTGGTCTGGCTCGTGCCACCCCTGCGCCAGCGTGGACTGCGCTGGCCCCCTCTGGGCATCGTTTCATTGCCGAACCGGCGGACGGTCATGGACTCCTGACGGACGGTGCGCCGCCGGTCGCCTTGAACCGGACAGGCCCTTTTGATACCGTCTCTGGTCCTGTTTTTCCACGGCCTGCGAGGCGGGCCGTCATGCGGGGGTTCTAACCAGGAGTCGCGACGTGCTCAAGATAGCGGTAATCGGCGGTGACGGGACCGGGCCCGAGGTCGTTCGCGAGGGGCTCAAAGTGCTCGAGGCGGTGGCCCGGAAGGACGGCTTTCAGTATACGACGACGGAGTTTGACCTGAGCGGCAAGGCCTATCTTGCCCGGGGGGGCGATCCGAACAAGCAGAACATCCCGATCGTGACCGACGAGCAGATCGCCCAACTCCGCAAGTTCGACGCGATCTACCTGGGGGCGGTGGGCGATCCGGACATCGTGCCGGGCGTGCTGGAACTGGGGTTGCTGCTGCGGCTGCGATTCGAGCTGGACCAGTACATCAACCTCAGGCCGGTGAAGCTGTATCCCGGCGTGCCCTGCCCGCTGGTGGACAAGGGGCCTGCGGACGTCGATTTCGACGTCATCCGGGAGAACACCGAGGACCTGTACTTCGGCGGCGGGGGGTTCCTCCGCAAGAACACGCCGAACGAGGTGGCCACTCAGGAGATGATCGCGACGCGGTTCGGCGTGGACCGGTGCCTGCGGTTTGCGTTCGAGTTCTGCCGCAGGAAGAACAAGAAGAAACAGCTTACGCTGGTGGCCAAGCGAAACGTGCTCACGTACGCCCACGACCTGTGGTGGCGTGCGTTCAACGAGATGGGCGACGCGGAGTATCCGGACATCACCCGGGATTACAACCACGTCGACGCGTGCTGCATGTGGTTCGTGAAGAACCCGGAGTTCTACGACACGATCGTCGTGCCGAACATGTTCGGCGACATCATCACGGACCTGGGCGCGATGATCCAGGGGGGGATGGGGGTGGCGGCGGGCGGCAACATCAACCCGCAGGGCGTGAGCATGTTCGAGCCGATCGGCGGCAGTGCGCCGAAATACACGGGCAAGAACGTGATCAACCCGATCGCAGCCATCGCCTCGATGGCGATGCTGCTGCGGGTGGTCGGCGACCAGAAGAATCTGCCCGCGGTCCGCAAGGCCGGCGAGCGCGTCGAAAAGGCCATCACCGCCACCTGCCCGAAGATGAAATCGCAGTCCGCCGGCAAAATGGGCTACTCGACCACCCAGGTCGGCGACCTCATTTGCGAGGCGCTGTGAGCGCACCTGTACGCCTCAGAATAATATGAGTTGACCGCCAGTGACTCGGCGCATGACGTGATCCTGGTTTTCCGTTGTACCGTCATGGCGAATGTGCAGGACGCGGTGCCCCAAGTCCGTGAGCGTTCTGGCAATCAGCAGGGTTCGGTGGCAGGCTGCGGGGTCTTCCTCGGAGCACAGAAGACCCACGCGGTGGTCCCTGGCCAAATCCTGGACACATGTGATGCCTCGGTGGTAGGTGCCCTCGTTCCGCATCCGGTCGTAGTCCGGCTTGCCGTTGGGCAGAAACAGCTCGGGGTTCCGCGGCCGTCCACCCAGGCCGTCGCCCTGAAAGCCATAGCGGGTCCCATGCCGAGCGGACACGGACTCGAGGACCTCGCGGTTGGCCTGGGGAACGAATCGACTATGGGGCAGGCTTCAGACATCAACCAAGCGATCCACGCCTTGAGATGCGAGGAGACCGAAAAGCGTGTCCAAGTCCGCGTTGCTGTGGCCAATCGTCCGGAACGTCAGTTGACCCGGCATCGGACGGCGTCTCGTGTTCCATGACGGTCGTGATGGATTATGAACCGGTGAGGGTTGCGAGCAATCGGGGTTGCGGCGGCCAAGGGACGGTGGGGGACTGATGCGGGCCGGTCCCGAATCGCAGCGGACGCAGTGATTCGTAACGTCTTGTTTGTTAAGGTCTTACGTCTACCTGGCGTTTGTGAATTGCGTATTGTGGATTGGGGGTCGTTCGTCTTTCTCAGGCCCGATTGGGTTTGATGGAGTTCGAGGGCAGCCATCGTGCCGGGCCGTTTTTGCATTACTTGGGGGCAGGCGGTAACTTATGGGGTTCTAGGTCGATCGGTGGCGGCAAGCGGCCGACCTGCGGGGCGGGCGCCGGAGGGGGCGGTGTCGCCGGAATCGGCCTGCGGGTAGCCAGATGACGCTCGACGAACTCCGCAAGCAGATTGATGAGGTCGACCAGGAGCTGGTCGCTTTGCTCAATCGGCGCGCGGCGATTGTGGTCGAGGTTGGCCGGCTCAAGAACGCCTCGGGCTCGCCGATCTACGCTCCGGACCGCGAGAAGGCGGTCTTTGAGAAGGTGTGCCGGGCGAACAAGGGGCCGTTGCCGAACAAAGCGCTGGTGGCGATTTACCGGGAGCTGATGAGCGGGTCGTTCGCTCTGGAACGGCCGTTGCGGATCGCCTATCTGGGGCCGGAGGGCAGCTACTCGCATCTGGCGGCGGTCGAGAAGTTCGGCTTGTCGGTGGAGTACGAGGCGGTCGCGAACATCAACGGCGTGTTCGACGAAGTATCCCGCGAACATGCCGATTTCGGGATCGTACCGATCGAGAACTCGGTCGGCGGGGGGGTGATCGACACGCTGGACGCTCTGGTGGAGACGGACGTCCAGATTTGCGCGGAGATCAGCCGGCCTATCCATCACAACCTTCTGGCGAACTGTGCGCTGGAGGGGGTGGAGCGGGTGTATTCCAAGCCGGAGGTTTTCGCCCAGTGTCAGGCCTGGTTGGCGGAGACCGACCTCGCGGGCAAGACGATCGCGGTGGCGTCGACGAGCAGCGCCGCGCAACTGGCCCAGAAGGAGAAGGGGGCGGCGGCGATCGCGAGCACGCTGGCGGCGGAGCTGTACGGCCTGAAGATCGTGTGCGCGAACATCGAGGATAACCCGAAGAACATCACCCGGTTCTTCGTGATCGGCCAGAAGGCGGCCCAGATGACCGGGGATGACAAGACGTCGGTGGTTTTCACCACGAAGGACGAGCCGGGCGCGCTGGTGAGCGTTCTGCAGGCGTTCAAGGACGACGGGGTGAACATGTCGTTCATCCAGTCGCGCCCGAGCAAGAAGCGGAACTGGGAGTATTACTTCTTCGGCGACTTGAAGGGGCATCAGAGCGAGGAGCGGGTGAGGCGGGCGATCGAGTCGGCGCGCAAGCACTGCCTGAGGCTGAACGTGCTCGGTTCGTACCCGCGGGCGACGGAGATGTTTTGAGAGCGCAGGGGAGCGGGAGTGGAGAGTCGAGCAAGGTTGTCCGCCGGAGAATAGGGATTGGGCTCCGAGCGGGGCGGTGTATGCGGATGGTGGAGGTGTTGATCGGGCTTTGAGAAGCCAGGATCCGAGGTCTGGGGTTTCGCCGGTGGGAACTTCGATTTTGGAACGGAGACGAGGATGCGACGCAAGTACGTGGCGGGCAACTGGAAGATGAATCTGACATTGAGCGAGGGCAAAGCCCTGATCGAGGGGGTGCTGGCGGGCCTGCCGGGCGACTGTGCGGTCGACCTGGCGGTTTTCCCGCCGTTCGTGTACGTGCATCCGCTGTTGGGGTTCTTGAAAGGCAAGCTGGAGATCGGCGCGCAGAACTGCTATTTCGAGCCCAGCGGGGCGTTCACCGGCGAGGTGTCGCCGGTCATGCTGAGGGACGTCGGCTGCCACTCGGTCATCATCGGTCACAGCGAGCGGCGGCATATTCTGGGCGAGACGAACGGGGTGCTGAAGAAGAAAGTCGTGGCGGCTTTGGAGGCGGGGCTGAAGGTCATTTATTGCGTGGGCGAGAAGCTCGACGAGCGCGAGGCGGGCAGGACCGAGGCGGTTCTGCACGGCCAGATCCACGAAGTGCTCGGTCCGGACGTCAGTCTGGAGCGGGTGACGATCGCGTACGAGCCGGTCTGGGCGATCGGGACGGGCAAGACCGCCACTGGGGCGCAGGCCCAGGAGGCGCACGCCTACATCCGCAGGGAGATCGGCAAGTTGTATGGCCCGGGGGTCGCGGAATCGCTGCGGATTCAGTACGGTGGGAGCGTCAAGGCGAGCAACGCGCGGGAACTCATGAGTCAGCCGGACGTGGATGGCGCGCTGGTGGGCGGCGCGAGTCTGAAGGCGGACGAGTTCGTGGGAATCATCAAGGGTGCGATGGCCGCACAGTCGGGCAGGTAACCACGACCGGGCGGCTGGGAACCTAACGGCGAAGGACCAACGCGGTTCGAACGCATGTTCTTACGAAGAAGGTTCCTTTTTGGTTGCGGACCACGAGAAGGCGGTCCGCCTGAGGAAGAAGGGACAAGACCATGGAAATTCTGGCCTCGGCATTGACTCGGGGGATCCTCACGTTCCTGTTCGTGGTGATCTGTGTTTTGCTGATCGTGGTCATTCTGCTTCAGAAGGGGCGGGGCGGCGGCCTGGCGGGCGCGTTCGGCGGCGCGGGTGGCTACAGTGCCTTTGGCGCCAAGACGGGTGACGTATTCACGGTGGTGACGATCGTGCTGACGACGATGTTCGTGCTGGTGGCCATTGCCGGGAACTTTGTTTTTGTTCCGGAGTCGGATACGCCCGCGACCCCGGTGGTGACGCCGGCGGGGGGTCCCGGGCAAGCGGGCACCGAAACCGAGGTACCGGCCGAGTCGTCGGTCCCGATCGGCGGTTCGACCCAGCCGGCAAACTAGCGGACGCGGGCATGCCGGACGGGCGGCGCGACCGGAAGAGCGAGTGCAGGCCGATGATTTTGTCGATGACGGGTTACGGCGAGGCTCAGCACAACGAGGACGGCGTGTCGTACGCACTCGAAATCCGCAGTCTGAACGGGCGATACCTGAAGATTTCGATCAAGCTGCCGGAGGCACTATCGCTGTTCGAGCCTGAGGTGGAGAAGCTGTTGCGGCATCGGCTGACGCGCGGCAGCGTGTTTTACACCCTGCGGATTCGCGACAACACGCCGCAGGCGGCTCAGGAGATCAACCCGGCGGCTCTGGCGAGTTACGTGCGGCAGTTGCAGGCGGTGGCGCTGTCGGGCCCGGTGCAGATCGACCTGGCGGCCCTGCTGGCTCTGCCAGGGGTGTGTCAGCCTCCGGAGATTGACGAGGCGACCCGCGAGCGACAGTGGAAGGCGCTCTCGGAGCTGACGAATCGCGTGCTGGATCATCTGATCGGGATGCGACGGACCGAGGGGAAATCGCTGTGCGAGGATCTGATCAAGCATTGCCGGCAGATCCGGGAGCATCTGGCGGGCGTGGCGGCACGGGCGCCGGTGGTGCTCAAGGAATACAACCAGCGTCTGCTGCAGCGGACGAACGAGTTGATCGCCGACGGCCGACTGCAGTTGCAGATGGACGATCTGAAGCGGGAGGTCGCGGTCTATGCCGAGCGCTGCGACGTGAATGAGGAGATCACGCGGCTCAGCTCGCATTTGGACCAGTTCGAAAGCCTCTGCCGAGGCGGCGAGCAAGCCGGCCGAAAGCTGGATTTCCTGGCCCAGGAACTGCTGCGCGAGGCGAACACGATCGGCAGCAAGGCGAACGACGCGCAGATCGCGCATCACGTGGTCGAGATCAAGGGTGCGATCGATCGTCTGAAGGAACAGGTGCAGAACGTGGAGTGATGGCGACGGCGGGGGGGGCGGCAGGAGACGCGATCCTTGGAGACGTCCTCGCGGAAGAAGGCCGGCGTTGTAGTGATCGTGAGCGGGCCGAGCGGCGTCGGCAAGTCGACGGTGTGCCAGCGGCTCGCGAAGCGTCTGGACGCGGTGTTGAGCGTGTCGATGACGACGCGGCCTCGGCGGCCCGGGGAGGTGGACGGCCAGGCGTATCGGTTTGTGAGCCGGGAGGAGTTTCTTCGCCGGGTCGAGCAAGGTCGCATGCTGGAGACGATCTGCGTCAACCAGTTGATCACACGTGTTTCCTTAATGCGACGG
>JAPKGY010000950.1 GCA_026647385.1 Phycisphaerae bacterium
CTCGATGGCTACGATGGTAGGCTCCTCTAACAACACATTGTTATTATCGGCAAAGCGGGTGAACATGGTGCCCAGGTCAACGCCCAGGTCCTTGGAGAACATTGCTTCTCGGCCACGTCGCCGGAGATGAGATTCTTCCCGACCAGGTCCTTCAGCGCCGCCTCGTCGAACGCGGCGGCGGAAACGCCCTTCTCGTTCAGCTTGGCCTCGCCCAACTCGACGAACCGGGGCGTCAAGAGCGTTTCGCCGATGGCCCTGGCCACCTCGGAGAACTCGACCTGCGCGCGCGGCCTGCCCGACGCGTCGGCCAGAAGTTGCGTCTTCTGCGCAGGGGTGAGCAGCCCCTCGGCCGCCAGGGCATCCAGTTGCGATCCATCGTAAACGTGAGGCGCGTGTCTTCCCAACGCCTTCTTGCCCGCCATCGTCGGGTCGTACCCCAGAATCTGCTGCAGGGCCGGACCGCGGGCAATGTTGAAGAACTGCTGATCCATCGTATCGAACATCCAGCCCATGGCGGCGATGATCAAAACCCAATACTGATACCGGCTCAGACCGCGGTACCACGGCAGCGAATGCTCGTTGAGGGCCGGATTCTCGTTGGCCATCCGTAGGTTCCTTTCCGAGGCCGGACGCACCGGCCCATGTCGCCAGGCTGGATTCAGAACGGACTCACGGAACCCCAAGGCCGGGATCGATACGATTTGCTCGCATATCTTCCCGAAAGGTTCCTTTTGGGTTCCCGACCACAAAAAGCCAGTCCGCCTTCGGCGGTCTCTCCGGGCACCGCCGGCGGGATTCCGCAACGGAACATGCGAAATAGAATGAAACTCGCCCCCCCTGTCAACCGCGATTCCGCAAGTCCGGCTTGAACGGGGTCCTTGACCGTTTCGGCGGTCCGGCGATGAACCGCACGCGCGGGCGGGGCGAGCTAACTCACCGCGCGGGTGGAATGGGTCGCCACGGGGAGTCGCCGCGGCGAGCGTACTCGTTAGCCCGTGGCAGCTGGCGGGGGAGCCAAAGGTTAACAATTGAGCCCAGGCCGGCCGCCCCAAACTGCCCCTGCCGCTCCCGGCCGCCCGCCGGCCGGAACCGCGCCGAGGCTGTGAGTTGTGGGCTCCAGTGAGCGATAAACCTTTGTCCCTGTACAGGATGCGATCCGCGAGAGACCAACATCGGGGGGGGCGAAAACGGCCCTGCAAGAGCTATTCATCGGGCGAACGATCCATCGCGGACGGTCGCAGAACGCCCGCCGCCACCGGTGTAGGCCATCACTCTGCGAAGAGTAGGCGGGGCCCGCGCCCCCCTTCTACACAAAAACCGAAATTGCTCTATACTCTGGGTTCATGCGGACCAAACACATTTACCGGAATCGGCGCGGGCTCGTTCTGGCTGCGACGTTCATGCTCGCCGGCGGCGCGATGCTCGCTTTCCTCGGCGGCTGCCAGCAACCTCAACCGCAACCGGGCGAGGCCAGGATGAATCGCGACCCGCTCGGCCCGTTCGACGTACTCGGTCTCATGCGCAAGCCGATCCGGGTCGGCGAAACGAACCTCGAGTTCACCCCCCCGCCGCTGATCCTGCCCAAGCGCGAGCTGTTCCGCGGCGCGATGGCCGAGACGCTGAAGGAGCCGGTCCAGTTCGAGTTGATGACGCCGCGACAGATCCGCGTGCACCTGGGCACCGGCCGGACCAGCTTTGCCATGGTCAAGCCGCACGAGTTGCCGGAGGTCATGAGCACGCAGACCTGCGACATCATGGGCGTGAGGAGCGGCAGCCGGAAGGCGGCGAGATCCGGGGTGGTCACGGACGCCGGCGGGGGAGCAAACATCGGTGAACGAAACGAGTCCGCAGGTCGTATTGCAGT
>JAPKGY010000951.1 GCA_026647385.1 Phycisphaerae bacterium
ACTATTACCACAGATCGGCCGGGATCATGCTCGGCTTCCGTAGATCCCCCGCTGGATCAATCACAAACCGACCGTTCTCTGCCTTACTGCAGCGTTTCGGAGGGGTCCGCGGCCCCCCACGGCCCGTGCAGGGACGTTTGCTCCGGCGGGCTCCGGAATTTGCGGTACTTCGGCGCGTAGTCGGTATCGAGGGCCCGCGAGTCGTTTTCGGACTCCGTCAGCGGCTCGCCTTCGATCATGCCCAGGCCGAACAGTTCCCAGTCGTTGGGATCGCTCATGTGCTGTCCGGGCACGGGGGGCACCTGATCGGGCTGCATGCTGTCCACCAGTTCGGGCGTGACCATGATCACCAGCTCGGAGAGGTTCTTCTGATAATCGACGGAGCTGAAGAGCGCCCCGAGCACCGGCACGTCGCCGAGTCCGGGAATCTTGTCGGATTGCGCCCGGGCCTGCTCGCTGAGGAGCCCGGCGATGGCGATGGTGCTGCCGCTGGCCAGTTCGATGACCGTCGAGGCGGTGCGGGTCCGGAGGGCCGGCACGATGTAACCGGCCAACTGCACGGCGCCGGTCAAGTCCTGTTCGCTGACTTCCGGGGTGACCTTGAGCCGGATCATCTGGCGTCCGATCACCGTCGGCGTGAATTTCAATCGTACGCCGTACTGACGCCATTCGATGGTGACCGTGCCATAGGCGTTCTGGGGGACGGGGATCGGGAACTCGCCGCCGGCGAGGAACGACGCCTCCTGTCCGCTCAGGGCGATCAGGTTGGGCTCCGCGAGCACCCGCAGGAGGTTGTTCTGGCGGAGCGCCTGGAAGAACAACTGCATTTCGACGCGCGGGAAGCCCAGGCTGAACTGGGTGCCCGGCCGCAACGGGATGCCTCCGTTCGGAATTCCGAAGGGCACCCCGGGGGGCACGATGACGTTATTGAGCCCGAAGGGTGCGGCATAAATCGGGCTGGGGTTGATGCCGCCGATCTGGCTGACCGCGAACATATCGCGGACGTTGTCGCCGGCGAGCCATCCGTTGAGCCCGAGCTGCCGGACCGCCCGCTTGTTGACCTCGGCCACGGTGCACCGGAGCATGACCTGGTGCATTCCCGCGACTTTCATCGAATTCTGAAGCTTGGGCGAATAGGCCCTGGCCAGTTCCTCGATGCGCTGGGCGCTATCCACGTCGGGCACGGTACCCATGAGCACGACGGTGTCCTGAATCGCCCGGGCCCGGACGTCGGAGCCCGGCGCGATCTGGTCGATCGCCGCCTGCAGTTCCCCGAGGTCGAGCTGGACGAAGAGATTGAGGATGACCTGAGCCTCTTTTTCGTCCCAGAGAATCAGTTG
This sequence comes from Phycisphaerae bacterium, assembly GCA_026647385.1. GTDB lineage: Bacteria > Planctomycetota > Phycisphaerae > UBA1845 > PWPN01 > JAPKGY01. The sequence goes on from JAPKGY010000951.1 coordinate 1,341, forward strand.
GGACCGACCGACGCTCTGGCCCGTTACCAGGAGTTGCCGCGGAGTGAGGACTTTGACCTCCGCGATCTCCGGCGTACTGAGCTGAACGCGTTTGACGGGCTCACTCAGCTCGATGACCGCGCTGTGTCCGACGGTCACGGTGATCTGTTTGGGCGCCTGGGACGTCTGGCGGATCGTCACCGCCATGTTCGAGGCCGCCGGGACGCTGGCCGTGGTTCCGGCGGAGGTACCCGCCGCGTTCTCGTCAGCGGGCAGGACCGCCGGGCCCAGAGCGAGGACCGCCATCCCCATAAGCAACCTGGCCAAGCCGCCTCTCGCGAAGGCTGCCTGGCGCAGGTTCGTGCTCGTCCATGAACGATTTCGCAGTTCATCCTTAATCGCGATCATTCTCTAAACTCCATCGGTCTGTTAGAACCGTCCGACCCGGTCGAGCCCGTCGGGACCGAGCAACCTGTAACAGGTGGTATCGCACTCCCACCCGGTTTCGAGCCCGGCTTCCTCGACGACCCGCCCAC
>JAPKGY010000952.1 GCA_026647385.1 Phycisphaerae bacterium
GTGCCTCGACGTCGCAGGCGAAACCCAGATCCTGGAGGTCTCCGCGGTCGACAACTCCTGATTTCTCCGTGCCGGAGTTTACCCGCCGTGGCGGGTGTCTCCGTGGTGAATCTTTATGAAATCATTGGGTTCGGCTCCGGCCCTACTGCCGTTTTCGGCAAGCCGGTTTCGCCCGGCCGTTGTGGCGCAACCATCTTGATTGTGGTCAGCCATCTCTCCGCAGGGGAGCCGCCGTGAGCCTGAGGGGATAAGAGCCTTCTTCGTTGCTCTGTTCCGAGCAGTTACCAGCGGCATTTGCGGACCCTGTGGCGTCCCTACCAGCCCGACCGTTCCGGCGGGGCTCGCCCCCCTGGCCCTGATCCGTGCCCAGAGGCGCCACCCCGAGTTCCTCAACACGGCTTCATGGAGGGTACGGACGGGAAAGGGATGGACGCATCCGGCCCGACGTGGATAATGGTCAGTCCTGTCCCGGATCGCATCTCGGGACGACGATCCGCCGATCTGGGCCGCCATTCGCACGCGAGTTGAAAGGAGACGGGCATGTGCAGGCACTGCGCTGAAAGGTCCGTGAAGTTTTCTCGACGGGGGTTCCTGTACGCCGCGGGGGCGGCGGCGGCCGGTGCTGCCCTGCACGATCGGCCTCTATGGGCGGAAACGGCTGCAACGCCCGCCGCGGCCCGAACGAAAACGCCGGCTACGGTCCGGGTGGCGTTCCTCTACCCGCCGACGGAGCAGTTGAAGAGGGAGGGTTATTACAGTTGGCCGGGGTCCGGTTTCGACGCCGAGGGGCATCACCGGCAGTACCTCGAGCGGATCACCGCGGTGGCCAGGGAACTGGGCATCCGCCTGGCGGTCGAGGCAAAAGCCCTGACCGGGTCCGCCGTCGACCCCTTCATCGGATCGGTCAAGGCGGACGAACCCGACGGATTGCTGCTGATCCCGTTCAAGAAGTCCGAATGGTCAGCCGTCGAGCGAATCGTCGAGCAAACGGGCGTCCCCACCATCGCGGTGGCCACCATGGGCCTGCTGCTCATGCCGCACATTCACGCCCTGAAGGATAAACCCGGTGTGCGGGTCATCTCTTCCCTCGACAACTTCGACGCCATCGGCGACGGGCTCAACATGATCCGCGTGCGCCGGTGGCTGCGCGACGCGGTGATCTTGAGCATCGCGAATGAGCCGGCTGCTCGAACGGCGGTGCCGGTCCTGGGCACGCGAATTCAGCACGTGCCGATGGCCCGCTACGCGGACCTGTGCAAGTCAACCACGATCGACGACGAGGTCAAAGAGGTCGCACGGCGGTACTCAGCGGACGCGCAAGCCTGCCGCGAGCCCACCCGGCAGGACGTGCTCGATGCGGCCCAGGCCCATGTGGCTCTGAAGCGACTGATCGAGCAGGAGAAGGCGGACGCCATGATGATGGTGTGCCTCGACGGGATCGCCAAGCGGTTGATCCCCCCGCCGTGCATGAGCTTCATGGATCTGCGCGATGCCGGCATTGTGGCGGGCTGCCAGAACGATCTCGACGCGACGCTGACGATGATGATCGGGCAGGAACTGCTCGGCCGGCCGGGCTTCCAGTTCAACCCGGCCTGCGATACCGAGAAAAACTTGTTCTACGCGTCGCACTGCACCTGCCCGCGGAAGCTAGAGGGCCCCAAGGGGCCGGCGCAGTCGTATATTCTGCGCAACCATGCGGAGGCCGGCATCGGCACGGTACCCCAGGTGCTTTGGCCTGTGGGCATGGACGTCACCATCGCGCAATACGTCGCCCACGAAAAGCCGCGAATGCACATCTATTCCGGTAAGATCGTGGCCAATAACGACACGCCCCCTGCCGGCGGATGCCGC
>JAPKGY010000953.1 GCA_026647385.1 Phycisphaerae bacterium
AACCGATCAATTCGTTTTCGGCAGCGTGATCCCCAACTTCTTCATGCGCGACCACAACGTAGAGCGATGCAGGCCGAGCAGTTCGGCGGCACCGTGCCGTCCGGCCAGCACGCGGCGTTCCAGGCGGCGGCCCGGTACACCACGGTGGTCAATCAGATGATGGACGAGGTGCTGTCGATCGTCCGGTGACGGTCGTCGAGCGGGATGAAGAGAAGATGGGCTGAGGCCCGGCGTGCGGGCCTCGATCGGGCGAGCAAAGAACGATGGCGATAACCCCAATCAGTCTGAGCCGGGTCAGCCACAACCTCCAGACACTCTCTCTGCTGGAGCAGTTGCGGTCCGGCACGCTCAAGATGTATCTCGAGCAGAACCGCCTGGCCAGCGGCAATCGGCTCGCCACCCCCAGCGAAGATCCGGTGAGCGCCTTCCGGGCCATGCAGCTCAGCGAAGTGCTCGAGGGCCAGGACCAGATCCTCCAGAACATCAGCCATGCCGACAGCGTCCTGTCGGCCACGGACACGACGATCGGCGAGATATCGGGCCTGCTGACCGATGCGCACAACATCGCGTTGACCATGGTCAACAGCACCGCCAGCTCCGAGGAGCGGCAGTCCGAGGCCCAGATCATCCTGGCGATCATCGACCAGCTCGTCACCGTGGGCAACCGAAAGTACCGGGACATCCAGTTGTTCGGCGGGCAGCGGACGCAGGACTTGCCGTTCACGCAGGACTACGGCGTGGCGGAGTATCGCGGGGACACCGGAAGCCTGACGGCTCACGTGGACGTGAACCAGGACCCGGCCATCAACCTGACCGGCGCGGAGCTGTTCGGTGCCCTTTCGAGCGGCGTGAGCGGATGGGTCGATCTGGACCCTTCGTTGGGGGCGGAAACGCGGCTGGCGGACATGCGCGGCCTGACCGGAAACGGCATCCAGCTCGGCATCATTCGCGTCACACTCAGTGCGCCGGCGACGAGCTTCACCGTCGACCTGAGGCAGGCGGACACGGCCGGCGATGTGATCGACACGATCAACCACGCAGCGGAGCAGGCGGGCCTGACCGTCGGGCCGGGCGGTGACTTCAACGTCTCGTTCAACGCGGCGGGCAGCGGGTATCAGGTCGACGTCGGAGCCGGCACGGTCACGATCTCCGACACGGGCAACGGCGTCACCGCGCGCGACCTGGGCATTCGGGGCAGCGGCGCAAGTATCGTCGGCGGCGACCTGGACGCCAAGGTGACGGGAATGACGCCAACGTCGACGCTCTTCGGCGGAGCGGGCGCAGCCCTCGGCACCATCCGCATTCAGAACGGGCATTTGTCCTCGGACATCGATCTGAGCGGCGCGCAGACGGTCCAGGAGATCCTGAACCGCATCAACACCGCGGGCGTCGAAGTACGGGCCCGAATCAACGCGAGCGCGACGGGTATCGACGTGCTCAACCCGGTATCCGGTTTCGAGATGACGATCGGCGAGGTCGGCGGCAACACCGCTGAGGTGCTGGGCATCCGGTCGCTGCATGCGGACACCCCGTTGAGCGAACTCAACCAGGGGCGCGGCGTCCAGACGCTCGAAGGCCGCGACGACCTGACCATTCGGGCGAAGGACGGCTCGACGTTCAACGTGAACCTGGACGGGTGCGAGACGATCCAGGACGTGCTCGACGCGATTAACGCAGCCGCCGGCGCGGCGGGCGTCGCGGTGGCGGCTTTAAAGACGTTGTTTCGTGGTGAATTGCCTGATTTTGTTTGCTCTTAACGGTAGCGCTTGAAAATACGCTGAGTAATTATTTATCTTTTATCTTTGATTTTTAATTTATATTTAATCTCAGTATGGAATTG
>JAPKGY010000954.1 GCA_026647385.1 Phycisphaerae bacterium
CGGTTCAAAGCGTGTGCAGGGAAAAAATATCCGTCCGCTGGCGGGGCATCCGCTGATTGCAGATCATTCGAGGTCGTGATGACCCTGCCGGCCGCCGAAAAGCCCGTCGTCGCTGTGATAAGTCCGATAAATTCGCGTGTCAGATCGACGTTACTCAGTTCCAGTGCGCCGGACAGGACTGCCCCTGCCCCCAACGTCTGCGGCGCGGTGATCATCGGCTGGCCGGAATTCGGCCCGATCTTGTAGAGATTGTTCACGTCGGCGACCAGACCCTCCGGATTGGTGAAGGTGGCCAGGGCGAGCTGCCCCAGATTGCGGGTCAGGCCGTTGGTAAACGTCCCGACGATGATGCCGTCGGGGCCGACGCCGAAGTCGCTCAACGTACCGGCTGCGTACCCGTCCTGCGTGGTCATGACCAGAGTTGACGGCTGAGCGGCGAACGGAGCGGCCAGTCCGGTCACGTTGGAGAAGTCAATCGCCACCTGGAGCGGGGTCACCGAGCCCGTGTTTTGTCGGTCGATCGACAGCGTGGTACCGGTCGCGTTTCTGAACATGCCGTTGCTGTCGAAGGAGACCGTCCCCGTCGCCCCGAGCACCGGGGTATCGGACGTGTCGTCCGGACTGTCGGCGTACAGCCGCCACGTGGTGCCGGTGTTGCTCTTCTCAATGAGGGTCATGGTCAAGTTGACCGTCACCGCGTTGCCCAGGGAGTCATACGCGATAAACGTCGTGTAAGCGCTTTCCCCATTGGCCTGCTGGGTCTGGGTGAAGGCGAAGGGGTTGGTAAAGGTGGCGTTGGTGCTGGTGATGTCCGCCAGGGCGATGGAGATGGCGTTCTCCTCGCCGGGATCGCCTTCGATGATGATCTTGCCCTCATCCGGCGCGGTGTCGCCGATTCGGACGCCCGGGGTTCCGCCGATGGCTGGATCGCTGTTGATCGCCAGGACGTTATTGAGGAAGTCGGCGAAGTCGCCCAGCGTGCTGTCAGCCGCGACGGTGAAGCTCTGGGGGGCCAACTGCCTGCCGGCGTCGGCCCCCTTCTTGGCGCTGCTGACGGTGATCACGTCTCCCTCGGCGAACAAGGCCGCGATCGACGTGGCGTCGTAGACCTCGGTCAGCAGCGTGTCGGCGGTGGCAGCCGCCCCGCCGCTGGCCCCTTCCTGCAGGACCTGGGACATGAGGATCGTCCCCTGGGTGGCCAGTGAGCCGTCGGCGTTCAGGTTGCCGTCCATGTAGGCGTTTTGCGTCGCCCGGGCGACACTGAGCATTCCGAGCGGAATCTCCAGGTTCGTCAGTTGGCCTGAAATGATGTTGAAATCCCGATCGACACCGTACCCTTGGACGCGATAGCCGTCGGCGTTGACCAGTTCCTGGCTCGCGGAGAGCTTGAACGTGCCGTCGCGGGTGTAGACCTGTCCCCCTTCGGCATCGCGGAGGACAAAGAAGCCCGAGCCCTCGATGGCCATGTCCGTGGGCACGCCGGTCGCTTCGATCGCTCCCGGCAGGAACGACCGCTGGACGCTCGACAACATCGAGCCCAGCCCCACCTGGGAGGGGTTGGTTCCCCCGCTGCTGTCGCTCGGACCGCTGCCGGGCGACAGCATGAGGGAGAACTGGTTCTGGAAATTCGCCCGGCTTCCCTTGAACGCGGTGGTATTCACGTTCGCGACGTTGTTACCGATGGTATCGATGCGGAACTGGTTCGAGTTCAGCTCGTTCGAGATCGCCGCCCGGGCCCAGCGCCTCGTGCGCCTGCTGGAGCGACAGTATTTCGGCGGCGTGCGCGTGACGCTCTCGGTCTCGAAGACTCACTTCGCCTGGAATGAACCGATCGACCTG
>JAPKGY010000955.1 GCA_026647385.1 Phycisphaerae bacterium
GGGCAACCCGAGAGGCGCGGGCTTCAGCGCTCGTCGCCACGGCGACGAGCGCTGAAGCCCGCGGCTCTTTAGAGTTACGGCACTCCGACGAATGCAATCGGTCAGCCTGGCTGAGTAAGCAAGCAAGCCGTTCCTGCCCACGAGTCATTCCCGAGAGAAACGCGGTTGGGCGTCCCGCCCCCTCCGGTACAGGATTAGGGCTTGTAATCCGGCGGCAGGGCGGGAAATGCATCCATCCACTTGGGCTGGTTGGACAGGAGCTTGAAGAAGGCGTAGGTGAAGTAATCCTTGTCGGTCATCGAACCGGTGTCGTAGAGGTTGGCGGCCTGCCGGGCGATTTCCGGCTTGACGCGGACGAGCTGGCTGCTGCCGTCGGCGTAGCTGGCGTTGATCCCGCCGAAGTGCGGCCAGACTCCCTTCCTCTGGTACTTGCTGGGGTTGCCGATGAACACGTCGGCATAGAGGGCCTCGCGTTTCAGGCTGGCCAACTGGACCATCGTGGGCGGCCCCTTGGGATACCTCGGCTTGGGGTACACCCGGTCCACCTGGCCGCTGATGGCGTAGATGTAACTCGTCGCGACGCGCTCGATCCCTCCGCCCGCGCTGAACTCGTACCAGCCCCGCGGATAAACGTGGGGGAACTCGTTATAGGAGGGGCAGTAGTAGAGCTTGGGTTCCGGAACCATTTTCTTCTGATAGAGCACGCCGAGGTGGATCCATCCGATGGGATAGGGCGGGTTCTGGTTGATCGAGAAGGTCTGGTAGATGATCCAGGTGAGCGAGGCGTTGAACGCCTGTACGCTGGGCGGCGCGGAGCCCCGCTGGTCGGTGCTGTACATCTGGACGGCGAGCATGATCTGGTGCTGGTTGCTGGCGCAGACCACTCGCCGCGCCTGTTCCCGGGCCTTGGACAGCGCGGGGATCAGGATGGCGACCAGCAGACCGATGATCGAGACGACCACGAGCACTTCGATGAGAGTGAAGGCGCACCATCCCGGCCTGTCGCTCCGATGAAACCGACCAGCCATATCGTCACCTCTTGCCGGCCCCTGGCCGCCACGACACGTGCGGGTTGACGGCTCCTTGCTCCGCGAGATGGACGTGGCCGTGCGATGCACGACGCCTCTTCGTATTCTATTCCGTCACCGGATTGTTTAGCAACCGCGATCAGTGGGAGATTCGTTCGATGACCAGCGCGGTCATGTCATCGAACGGGGCCAGGCTGCCCTCGGCACGGTCGAGATGCCCGGACAAACCGTCCAGGAATTCAGACAGAGGTTTACCGGCCACCTGAAGAAACTCAGGCGTGAATTGAACCGATCCCTCCAGGCGATCGCGCCCCGCGATGATCACGTCCTCCAGGCCGTCGCTGTAGAGAAGCAGCTTCTCGCCTTTTTCGAGCTTCAGGGTCGTGCTCGGGAAGGTCTCCTCCGCGAAGACGCCGAGCAGTCCGCCGATCGTGCGGATCTCGCTGCAGCGCCCGTCGGCGGTGATGTGGATGGGATGCGGATGCCCGCCGCGGGCGAACATGACCTGGTGGGTGGCGGCGTCGATGCAGGCGTAACACGCGGTGACGAACTGGCAATTGGGCAATTCCTGCCGGGCCAACTCGACGTTGAGCCGGGCCAGGACCTCATCAGGCCCCAGCAGGCGGTATTGATCGCGTTCGATGACCTTGCCGACGACGGCCTGCTTGATGAACATGGTCAGCAGGCCGGCGGCGATGCCGTGCCCCACGGCGTCGGCCAGATAGAAGCTGATGTGGGCTTCATCCAGCCGACACACGTCGTACAGGTCGCCGGAGACCCATGTCGCGGGCCGGTAGATGGCGCCGAA
>JAPKGY010000956.1 GCA_026647385.1 Phycisphaerae bacterium
CGGGGTTGCGGGCCGGGGCCTGCACCTGCGCGATCTCGGCGAAGGTGGGCAGCGTTTCATCGGCGATGCCGCAGACGGTAAGGCGGGCGTGTTGGGTGTAGGGCCAGGCCATCACCACCGGCGCGTAACTCGATGGCGTGTCCGCCCACACCAAAGGCGGCAGCAGCGCGGACCCCGCCACGCAAATCACGATGGCCGCCATCACCCCTCGAATACACCTCTTAAAACTGGTATCCATGGCTCTTATCTCCCTTTCTTGAAGGTTTCTCTTGCACTCCGAGCCGCCGGCTTTCCGTCGCTCCGTCGCAATGGCTTCCGTGACCCGCTGCCTCCCTTCTTCCTGTTGCGACACCCGGCGCAAACGCCGAGGAAATGAACGTGGTAATCCCAAATCTCAAACCCGTGGCCCCGAACGTCGGGGCAGGGAAGTCTTGCCAGACGCCTGTCCTCGATATCGATCACCTTCTCGCAATGCAGGCACACCAGGTGATCGTGGCGGCGAACCTTCGGATCAAACCGCACCGCCGGACCCGGATGGCAGATCTTGGTGATCAGGCCGTGTTGTACAAATGTGTCCAGTATGCGATAGACCGTCGTTCGCGAGATGCCCGCCAACCGCGGCCTGGCCTCGTCATATACCTGGTCGGCCGTCGGATGGTCCTCGCGCCCCAGAAGGATCTCGAACACCGTCCGTCGCTGCACCGTCAACGGCAAACCGTGCTGCCGAGTGAGCCGCTCGAACGATTCGATCCGTCCAGACTGAGAACCGGATGCCATGCTCTCCTCCGATGGCATCCTATGCCAGAGGGTACAGCGTGCCAACAAAAGAGGTAAAAAAGAACTATACGGGATCAAAGGGGTGCGAGAAGGCTTCACCGCATTCTTCGCCGAGGGGAAGAACCCTATCGCATTTCAGATGTGAAAAAGAACGTAACTCGGGCTCGGGGACGGACGTCCGTCGGCCCCTCGCACGCAAATCGAAATCGGTTGTGACCCCTACGAACCGTCGGTATGGAAGCGCTCGGCTTGACCTCCGCAAGCACCTTTCCATCCGGGCCGTAGAGCCTGCAATCCGCGGGCGGACTGAACTCCAGGTAACTGCCTGTCTCCATTTCAACAGGGAACAGGATCGCCTGTCCGTTGATCTCAAGGGTCGGGTTCTTGATCTTCGCCTTCACCAGCGGCAGGCACTTGATGGGACTCATGTAGCATTCCGTCGCCTTGCCCGGCGGGAGGTTGTTGCACCAGATGTCGAAGGTCTTGAGGTTTCCCTCATTGACGTTTTCGCGATAGGCGGCGTATCCTCCCTCGTAAGGCCATTGATACTGGTCGTGCAAACCGCCATCCAGTTCGACCAGCTCGCAATACCGCCAACCCGTGAAATCAACGACGACATAGTGCTCACCCATGCCCCGGGTCACGAGTTCCGGCGGGCTTCGCCACAGGAAGTTCAGCACCTGCCCCCCGCCGTCGCCGTGGATCCAGAGGCCGATCGCCTCGTGCCCCTTCATGTTGAGCGTCGGTTCATACACCCGACCCACATTCGCCCAGGCCCCCTCGGGCTTGTCGCCGGTGTTGGTCGCCGTGAATCTGCCCGACCGCGCCCCAACCTTCACTTGCCGGGTCGTGGCGGCCAGGTCGCAGGTTACGCCCGGAGCCGCCCTGCGCGTCGCGTACTCGCTCAGATCGCTGAAATCGGTCAATACCTTCGCGTTCGGCGAGTCGTAGGGCTCCACCCGCCTCGGGGCCGTCTGGACGCCTGGGCCGCTCCTGCCCAAGCCCGACCCGGGGGTGGAGCCCGGCGACCACCTGGTCCTGCTCTGGCGGGTCGATCT
>JAPKGY010000957.1 GCA_026647385.1 Phycisphaerae bacterium
TCAAATGGCGGCGGCGGTGATCGTGATGCTGCCCATCGTGCTCGTCTTCTTCTTCGCGCAGCGCTAGTTCGCCCTCGGCATGCCCAATCAGGGCGACGGGCAACTCGGCTGGAATACCGTGGGCCTGTCCACCCGGATCAACGGTGTGTTCGGCGGATCCTCCGATGGCGTGGTGGGCACGGACGCCAATCCGCTCGTTCTGGAGTTTGTCCTGTACGGGCAAACCGGCGGCAAGGTCGCCTTCGCGAACGTCTACATGGAGCTGTCGCTCTACGACCCGCTGACCTCGATCGATGACCGGGCTCCCACGGACTTCGTGTTCAGCCCCTATTGTCAAACGGCCTGCGCGCCCGACTACGGGCCCGCACGGCAGATCCCGATGATCTGTCAGCAGGACGTGCCTCCGGCGGGCTGTCCGCCGATTGCTTCAGCCCCGCACCACACGAGCATCGCGGTCGGCACGCTCGCGTACCTCGACAAGGACCCCTGCCATTGCGGCACGGCGACCGCCGGCAGTGCGAGGAACGAACACCTGGCGGTCTTTGACGGATACAAGTGGTGGAGTCTGCCCGGCTCGTTCACCGGCGCGGGGGACTTCAGGTTGCGGGACCGAAACCAGTTCGTCCGCATGACGATAACGACCTCGAAGATCACGATCGAGATGACCGCGGAGGACCCCGACCCGGACGAGTTGAGCTGGTGCGAGATCCCACGCGATTACCTGGGCGCGTTCAACAGGCTTCACATGGGTTTCGGGCAGGCGTGTCTGATCGACTTGGGCACCTGGGCCTGCGCTAACGAGCCGACCGGCGACCGTCGCGACCGGTGCGTGAAAGGCAATCTCGGAGCCGGCAGACCGGCCTTTGACAATGTCGCTCTCTACGGTGGCGAGGGAATCACTTTGCCTGCCCCGACCGGTGCATGCTGCATGACCGGCGGCGTCTGCACGGACGGCTTGACCGAGTACCAGTGCGAGCAGGAGCAGAGCGGACTGTGGCAGGGGACCGGCACCGTCTGTCTGGGCACGGTCTGTTGTCCGGAGCCATACCCCGACGCCGACGCGGACGGGGACGTGGATCATGACGACTTCGGGTCATTTCAGCTTTGTTATACCGGCTCGGGTGGCGGCGTTCCGCCCGGGTGCGAGTGCTTCGACAAGGGTCCGGACGGCTTCGCGGACGGCGACGTGGACGACGACGACTTCGGTGCGTTCGACTATTGCTGGACCGGTCCGGCCGTGCCGTTCATGGCGGCTTCGCATCCGAACTGCCCCCCGACGGTTCAGGCTACGATGTGGTTCCACGAGGACTTCGAGGCATACGCCGACGAGGCGGAGATGACCGACGCCTGGCCGATCCATTTCGGCCTGGGCATGGCCTTCGATCTCCTCAATGGCATCGACGGGCCAAAATCTCTGGGCGGCGCCAAGACCTATCAACGTCGCAACTACCACAGCCTCGTGCCGCATATCCAGGCCGCCGAGGGCGGAGCGGGCAAGACCTCCTTCAACGCCACCGACGAAGCGCCGGTGGTATTCGAGGCCGCCATGTTCCTCACCGAGCCGATCGACGCCGCCCGCACCCAGGACTTCTTCTGGGACCTCGCCAAGGGCATGGACTCCGCGCCGAGGCGGATCGGGGGGATCGGGACGCCCCACAATGTCCTCGCGTTTGGTGCCTTTACCGCCTACAACGACGTCGGCGCCGGCTATCGGGAAGGGCTCATGTACTACGACGGCCAGAACTGGTTCCACCTGACCACGCTCAAACACGGCACCGGATGGAACTTCCTGAAGGTCATCATTCGCGGTGAGACCGTGGAGATCACGTATTACG
>JAPKGY010000958.1 GCA_026647385.1 Phycisphaerae bacterium
GTGGCGGCCGTCGCCGGCATTGATGACACCGGCATCGATGAGCGTGGCGAGAAAATGGGGCGCGCCCGAGGCCGAATGGCGAATCACGATCATGGACGGTTCGAGCATCGGCACGCCGGCCGCCACCGCGTAGCGCCGGTTGTCCTGCTCGTTCTGGCTGGACGACATGCCCGGGTCGTCCGCCGACACCACGACCAGCGCCCCCACGACCCCCGTGTATGCCGCCGTGAACAGCGGGTCGGCCGCCACGTTCAGCCCGACGTGCTTCATCGTCACCAGCGCACGCGCGCCGCCGAACGCCACCCCGATGCCGACCTCCAGAGCCACTTTCTCGTTAGGCGACCACCGGGCGTTTCCGCCGAACTCGCTGAACGCCTCCAGGATTTCCGTCGAGGGCGTACCGGGGTACCCGGTCCCGAGGGCAACGCCGGCATCCAGCGCCGCCATGGCCACCGCCTCATCGCCGTTCAGCAGATAACGTTCGGGCTGATTCATTCCCCATTCCCCACGAGGCCGGCGCCGTTCGGCAGGTGCAGCTTTTCCACGAGCCAAGGCGGCGGCCGCGTCGGCTTACCCGTCGTGTTGGTGATCGCGTGTACCGTGTAGCCGCGGGCGACCTCCGCCCCGCCGACCGCCTGCCGGATCTCCACGTCGAATCTCAGCCGCGCCCGGCCCGCCAGGCCGACCGAGGTCGCCACCGACAACTCGTCATCGTACCGTGCCCGGCCGCGATACTCCACATGGGCCTCGACCAGCGGCAGATGCACGCCCCGCTCCTCGATTTCCGTGTATGGGAGCCCTCGATGGCGAAGCAACTCCGTCCTGCCGCACTCGAACCACTCCAGCGCCCGGGAGTTGTAAAACGTCCCCATCTGGTCCGTCTCGCTGTAACGAACCCGAAGCCTCGTCGTGTACGCCGCAACCGGTCTCGAATCATCCATCGAAGTCCTCTGGGCCCCCGCGAAGGCAACCCCAACACCCCATCATTTCGACGTTTTGACTCTTCAGATCTTCACCGTTTCGGTGTTTCAGCGTTTTGATTCCTCGGCGTTTCGGCGTTTCCTTCTGCCTTTTCAACCAAAGTTGTAGTGCTTCCTCACCGGCTTCGTGATCTTCCACGTACACTCCATCCCCTGCGGGAATACGACCCAATCGCCCCCGCGAAAGCTCACCTGCTCGCCGGTCTTGCTGGTCACCGTCACCTCGCCGTCGAGGATATAACACGTCTCCTTCTCGTCGTAGGACCAGGGGAACTCGCTGACCTCTTTCGTCCAGATAGGCCAGCCCTGCGCGGTCTTCCTTTCCAACTCAGTCGGCTGACGAACCTCAGGTTTCACGGGGGCCTCCTTTCGGTAGAGCGGTGTGTCTCGCTTTCGTGGCGACGAGGGTTCGCCGGCCACGAGCGGGCAAACCCCCAGCGTGCCTGGCCGGACGAAGGGCGATTATCGCTAAGGCCCCGGATAACTCAAGCCAAGAGCAGACTTCCAAAAACCCAGCCGGTATCTCACCAAACGTTCTGACAATCCTCCTCCAATCAGGACATAATACAAAGCACGAGGGCAGGAACACCCGGGCTGCCAGATCTATTCAACCAGATTCGCACCGCCGTAGCCCAGCGCAGGTATGTAATTGGCCTCCATGCGGGCAACCAGCTCGACGAACGAGGCATTCCCGATTGGCAGGTGATTGCAGGGTTAGCTCGAAGGCACACTGTTGAGAGAGCGTCCGTATGACAAACCCAACCCTGCCATTGAAGTGCGACAGATCTTGCCCGATGGAACGTTTGTCAAGGCGGTCTGGTCATGGCTTCCTCGTCAGAACGTGGCGAAGCTGGT
>JAPKGY010000959.1 GCA_026647385.1 Phycisphaerae bacterium
GCAGCCAGCTCAGGCGCACCCGCACCTGGTCGCGTCCAACCGGGGCGCTGGCCGGGAGCACAAAATCCACCTGGTCGCGCACAAATTGGCCAGGCTGCCAGCTTGCCGTAGCCGTGCGCGTTCGAGACGGGGACAGCCTGCAGGTTGTTGTAGTTGATCCGCCTGCCGTCCGGAAGGATGACGTCGGTCGTATTCGGCCCGGCCGGCGTCGCGTTGAAGACGATGCGCAGGAACAACTCCCAGTCAAGCCGCTCGGTAACGTCCGGCTCGACCTCGCCGCCGCGCACCAGCGGGTCGTGTACGTCGCACAGGTGCAGCACAGCCAGGAGCTTTTCATCCCGATGCCGATGCAGAGTCGCCAGAAAATCACCGTCCTTGTCGTACCGCTCGTCGATTCCGCGGAGCGATCGGTTAACGTCGCAGAACAGCTTCTGCATCGAAGGCTGGGCGAGTACGAGCGTGCGGTAGCCGGCCTTGGCGAAGATCTCGGTCACGGTGGCGATGTCGGGGTTGCACGTGGTATTGAGGAAATTGACCACGCCGTGACGATGGGCATAGCACCCGGTGAAGATCGTCGCGTGCGAAAGGGGAGTGTAGCCGGCGTTACTGACGCATCGGGTGAACCGCACGGATTCGGCCGCCAGCTCGTCCATGGTCGGCGTATCAAGCCGCGGATCGATGCCCAGGGCCGCCCAGTAACGCTGGTCGGGCTGCCAGCGAACGGCGTCGAATCGCAAGGCGTCGATCGAAATCAGGAAAACGTGTTGCACGTTCGGCATGTGCCCGCCTTTCACCCGGCCTGGACGGCGGGGGTGTTCAGGTAATTCCCGTATCCGATGACGGCGATGGCTGCCAGAATGATCAGGAGTCCCGCGTACATGGTCCGCAGCGGTCGGCCTTGCGCCGCTCGCCACTCGCCGGTGACGATCCCCCAGGCGTTGGAGACGGCGATGCAGCAACCCATGGTGATCGCCCACCCGGCCGAGGTGCCCAGGCTGCCCATCATCCCCGCCGCCCGGCCATAAACGAGAATCGACATCACCCACGTCACGCCCATCAGGACCGCCAGGAACCAATGGCCGGCTGTCCCGGGCAGACGATACCCCGACCACGTGCGGTTGCGGGTCAGCAGAATGGAGCAGTAGACGAGATTGGTCACGAACCCGCCCAGGAGTGTGACCGCCAACACCGCATCGGAAGCGCCGCCCTCGGACGCCCGAGTGTCCCTGGCTGCTTTCGCGATGGTGTCGCCGAACTCAATGGCGAAGTTGATCATCGGATTGAAGATGCCGGACAGGACGCATAGGGTGAGGCCTTTGACGAACTGCCCCGCCGATGCGGCGGCCGCCTGTTGCGGCGCGGTCGCTTCAGCCGCCCGGATCTGGGCTTCCTTGCGCCGACCGGCGATCGCGCTGACGATCACACCGCCGATCATCAGGGCGATGCCGACGGTCACGACGATCCCGCCCGGCGTCGCGAAGACTTCCGGCTTTCGGGCCATGGGCACGAGCGAGCCGAGGGCCAGCGTCAGCCCGATACTGATGGCAAACGCCAGACTCATCCCCAGAATGGAGATAGACCGCCCGAACAGCACCGCCCCCATCCCCCAGCCCACACCGAACAGGAAAACCAGCGAGAGGGACCCGGCACCCGCCTCGGCATAGACCGTTCCCATGCACGGAACCGTGACAATCGCGATGATCCACGGCGTGATCACCAGGGCCGCCACCGCCCAGACCAGCCACGTCGTCTCCCACGCCCAGCGGGAGGTCTTTTTCATCGGCAGGCTGAAGCTGCCCATCAAAATGCCGCCGACCACCGCCAGCAC
>JAPKGY010000096.1 GCA_026647385.1 Phycisphaerae bacterium
GACTCACGCCAAGGCGCCGCACGGATTGGGCAATCACTCCTCCGTCTTGGCCGGCCGCGGCCTGATCGATTTGACCGTCGACTGGTTGACGCCGAGCGCGCGGCCGGCCGCGAGCGTGCTGTTGTGGCGCGCGACGGCGAGGAAGAAACGGATGTCGTCCCAGTCGAACACGGATCGATTATGCATGGGTGCGGCCCCGCCCGGCAAATTTGGGGACTGATGCGGCGCATGGCGCGCCCGTAGCGTGGATTTCGCGGGAGCCGAGGTGGCTCCCGTCGAAACCGGAGGATCCGTCATGCGCGCCACGCCAGCCATCGCCCTTGCCGCCGCCATCATGGGACCCGCGTCCGCCGAGGGCACGGGCTTCGCCAGGCCCGACATGGTCCTGCACCAGCCGGTCGACGGCCTGCCCACGGCGGCGCGCCAGGACGTGCGCGTCATGACCGCGGTGTTCAAGCCGGGCGACCGCACGATCACTCACACCCACCCGTTCCCGGTGACCGTCTACGTCCTCGAAGGCGCCTTCACGCTCGAGCTCGAGGGCCGCGCGCCGATCGTCGTGAGGGCCGGCGAAGCACTGGTCGAGCCGCCTCACGTCAAGATGACCGGCTACAACCGTACCGACGCGCAAACCCGCGTGATCATCTTCTATGTGAGCGACGTGGGGACGCCGTTCCTGCATCCGAGCCACTGAAGCAGGCCCTGGGGGTGCGCCCATGGATACGCGCACCCGCCGGGGCGGTCGAGATCCGCCTCGAAGCCCGCCGAGGCCCGAGATCGATGTAGATCACGGAGGACTCGGCGCGCAGGGCGAGCAGCTCGAGGCCTACCGTGTCGAGCCGGCGCCAGCAGAGAAGCCTCGGGTTTTCCGCTTCGCTCATGGGTGACCCCGTTCGCATTCTCACCGGGCGTTGAGTCCGCGACCAGGCCGCAGCGACGAGCTCGTACCCCATTTCCCACACGATCGCCCACCCCAAGGCGGCGCGGCCGTGTTTCGCCCTCCTGGTCCGCATCGGCCGCGCGTGGCATGAGAACCGGGAGCGGCAGCCGCGACGGTCCGCTCCCGCCCATGAGGATGAGCGACGATGACGAAGACGAAAAGAACCGCCCTGGTCGCGGGCGCGACCGGCGTGGTGGGGCGGAACCTGCTGCGCCGGCTCGCGGCCGATCCGGACTGGGACGTGATCGCGGTCTCGCGCCGCGCGCCCGACGTCGAGGGCAGCTATCGCCACATCGCGGTGGACCTGCTCGATGCGGCCGATGCGAAGGCGAAGCTCGGCGCGCTGGCCGAGGTCACGCATGTCTTCTTCGCGGCCTATATCGAGAAGCCGGGCTGGGCCGAGATGGTCGCGCCCAACCTCGCGCTGCTCGCGAACCTGATGGACGCGGTGGAGCCGGCCGCGACGGGCCTCGCGCACGTCAACCTGATGCACGGCACCAAGTGGTACGGCAGCCATCTCGGGCCGTTCAAGACGCCCGCGAAGGAAACCGACCCGCGCCACATGCCGCCGAACTTCTACTACGACCAGCAGGACTTCATCGTCGCGCGGCAGGCCGGCAAGGCCTGGACCTGGTCGGCGGCGCGCCCGCACGCGGTGTGCGGCTACGCGGCCGGGAACCCGATGAACCTGGTGATGGTGCTGGCCGTCTATGCCACGGTCTCGAAAGCCCTGGGATTGCCGCTGCGCCATCCGGGATCGGAGGCGAATGCCGGCGCGCTCTACAACGTCACCGACTCGGGCCTTCTCGCGCGCGCCTGCCTGTGGATGGCGACCGCGCCGGACGCCGCGAACCAGCCCTTCAACATCACCAATGGCGACGTGTTCCGCTGGCGCGACCTGTGGCCCGTCTTCGCCGACTATTTCGGGATGGCGACTGCGCAGCCGCAGAAGATCGACCTCGTGCAGATGATGGCCGACAAGGGGGCGCTCTGGGAGCGGCTCGGCCGCGAACACGGCCTCGTTGCGATCCCGTTCGATGCGCTGGTGCACTGGAGCTACGGCAATTTCGTGTTCACGCCGGACTGGGACATCCTCTCGTCGACCAAGATCGACTCCATCGCGACCACGATCGACATGGCCAAGGCCCGGGAGACTGCCCGCCGACACTTGAGGGACATCGCCGCCGCCGGCCTTCAGGCCTACTGGTCCAACAAGGCTCTTGAAAGCTACCTCATCCAGGCCCCGCTGATCAGAACCCGCAAGGAGGTGCGGACCTACAAGTCGTTGCTTGACGAAGATCAGTCTCAATGGTGGGAAATACAGGTTTCCTACCTGCCCGCGATGGCCGGCATCCAGTTGATCGCCGATATTCAGGAGCGATGGCGGATCCGGAACGACGCATCTTCGCACGGCGGGACGTATCGCGAGATCAGAGGGCGAAACGAGGAGAGCCGATACGCCGAGCGACGGCTGGCGAATCAAAACGAAGTCAAATGCGAATCGTCGGCACGTAACGGAGACCGCGCAACCTGGACGCTGGCGGTCGACGACACTTACGGGTGCGAACCCGTGCTCATCGCCGCCGGCGCCAAGGTCGCCCGCGATCCCCAATCCCAGCCGGCCATCTTCGCCGCGAGCGAAAAGTACTGCCCGGAACTCGTTCACTGGATTGTCGCGCCCCTCGGGCAACAACCCGTTCCGGACGGGGAAACCGGCAAAACCGCGCCGGCCATCCGCCTGACGCGCGATTATGACCCAATGCCGATTACCATCTACTACGCCGAAGACGATTCGGTCGAGGCGATTTCCTTCGACGAGGTGCTATGGCAGACACGAACCACCGAGGCCGCGAACTCGCGCACCACACCCGGCCGCCAGTGGCGGTCGCGATGACAGCCCGGCGTTTCGCGCGTAAAGATCCTTCTCCGAGGAATCGATCATGACTACCCGCCCGTTTCCGCTGTGGATCGGCCTGGCCCTGGCGATACCCCTTGCGCGGATGCCGGCCGCCGGGCAAACCCTGCCCGCCTCACAGCCCGTCGCGGTCGACCTCGGTGCCAAGGGAACCCTCAGCCCCCACGGCTACGTCGACGGCAGCTTCGGATTTGCCCTGCCCTATCCGGACGGAGCCGACATCGCACGTGAAAAACGCTTCGTCTCGTCGAGCGAATTGGAGATCGTCCGGTTCGTGAACCTGCAGCATAGCTGGTCGCTCGCCGTGCGCCTCGATACCCAGGATCGCCCCACCGACCCCGCGGACATGCTGGCCGACATCACCGCAAGGCTCACCCGGGAATTCCCCGGCCTCCAAGTGCTCCGATCCGAAAAGGCCGCGTTCGGTCCGCGCGAAGGAGCCCGTTTCGCCTGCACCTTCAAGGACAATGACGACTGGCTTCAGCAGGAGGCGCTGATTCGCAAGTCGACGCGCGAGTACTACCGGGTCGTCCTCATCACGCCGCTGGCGGATGGGCCGATCGCCACCCAAACGTTCGATCGAATCGTGGACGGATTCAAGATCCTCCGCTCCGAACTCGAACAGAAAAGGATCGACGACGCCCTGCAAACCGGCATCGCGTTCAGAAAATCGCTGGCCGCCGACCCCGCTCGCCTGCGAGCCCTCGGAAATCAGGACGTCTTCCTGCGATACATGGAAAACGGCAAGGAACTCGGATTCCGCCGCACCTACCAAACACCGGGCGAACGCAACGGCCAACCGGGCATCCTGATCCAGGAGTGGGCCTGGCTGTTTCGCGATGACAACAGCATCACCCAGCTTCAGCAGGCGATGTTCATCAGCAACGACCTGTCGGAGGCCGAGTGGGACAACCGGACCCGCGTCTTCATGCCTTCCGACAAGGGAAATCCCGCCTCCTTCTTCGGGATCGAGATGGGCATCCTGAAGGAAGGGATGCTCCTCGTACACTATACTCCGACGTTCAATGCCCCCGAGTTGAAGGAGAAATCCCTCGCCGCCGAGCCGTCCTTCGGCCCGCCGGCGTGGTTCGCGATACTGCCGCAGATCCTGGACCTCAAGAAGCCCGAGCTGTACGCCTTTTCAGCTTACGACAGCGATCGCCGCGGATTCATCCTTCGCACCTACGAGGTCTCCGGACAGACCCGCGTCTCGGTCGACGGCAAGCTGCTCAGCGCCACCCGCATCCGCGACTGCGAAGGTCTGCTTCCGCCGTTCAACGAGATCGACGTGGACGCGACCGGCAAGCTCATCCGGGCCAAGGCCGGCCCGGTCGAACTCCTCGCGACCACCCAGCAATACGTCGAAAAAACCTGGAAAAGTCGAGTGGACGAAGCGATTAAGACGCTCGCCCAATACCGCGTCACGTTGCCCGCGCCTCCCGCTAAAAAGGAGAGCACGCCGACACCCGAACCAGCCGAACCGCAATGAGGAGATCCTGCGATGATCGCAATGTCCTTCCGAGCCCTGCGCGTCACCACCGGCCTGGCGATGCTGGCGACACTGGTCGGCTCTCCACCGCCATGCCGAGCCGCCGAGAACCAGCGCGAAAAAGCGCGCGTTCGACAACTCCAGGACCTTGAATTCGGCATGTTCATCTGCTGGTCGTTCAGCACCTTCTCCGACAAGGAATGGACCCCCGGCATCACCGACGTGTCATTCTTCAATCCCACGGGCGTGGACACCGACCAGTGGGCGCGCGTCGCCAAAGACGCCGGCATGGGCTACATCCTGTTCCTCACCAAACATCACGACGGCTTCTGCCTCTGGGACACGAAGACCACCGACCGCAAGGTCACCCGCAGCCCGCTCGGCAGGGATGTGCTGGCGGCCGTCCGCAAATCCTGCGACAGGTATGGCCTCAAACTCGCTCTGTACTTCTCCGAGGGCGACTGGACCTGGCCGGGAGCGCTCGACGGCAAGAGCCGCCCCGCCGGCACCAATCCTGAAATGAAAAAGAAGCAGCTCGAGGAGCTCTGCACGCAGTACGGGCCGATCGCCTTTTTCTGGATGGACCACGCGATCGGCGACGGCGGGCTAAGCCATGAGGAGACCGTCGCCTGGGTCAAACGTTTTCAGCCTGATTGCTTCGTTGGATTCAACAACGGCCCACCCGCGGGCGATCTGCGCCCGGGCGAACTTGGCCGGCCCGGTCCCCTCGACGATCCCGATGCCGCCGGCCCGTTCGGACACCGCGATCGCCGTGGCTACGACAAGTATCTCGTCGGCGAATTCGCCGTACCCATCATCGGCCCCGAAATGCGACGCTGGTTCTACACCAGCCCGGCCAACGATCACACCTGCCTGCCCGCCGCCGAGATCTACCGCCTCTATCTCGGCGCCGTCAAGTACGGCAACATCTTCTCCCTCGACGTAGGTCCCGACCGCACCGGCCGCCTGCGCGACATCGACGCCCGCACCCTCGCCAAGGTGGGCCAGATGATTCGCGACCGCGCCCCCTGCCCGGCCACCACAACCGCCCCGGCAACTACAACCTCAAACTGACCGACTGCATCCGTTGAAGTGCCGCGGCTCGTTAATCCCCGAATCGGTCAGTTTGAGTGAAACGCCGTAAGCGCAGGCCCACTCCCCGTGGCACGGTGGTCATTCCGCAAATGAGTCGCTGAGAAGACGAGCATCATCGGCCCTCATCCTCCGCCGTCAAGCTTCAAGCACGCCCGAGAACCGGACGCAGCAAAGGATTACATCTTGGGATTGAAAGGGCGGCGTCGCGTCTGCGTACTCGCGGGGCGTGCCCCTCTTGAAATCCGAGATGAATTCCCCATTTGGAATCGCGCTTTCCCCCAGCCCCGCCCGAAATTGCCAATTCGAAATCGCGCTTTCCCCCCGCCCCGCCGCTTCTCAATCCCCCGCGGCCCGACTATTCTATGCACCATGGAAACACCGACCGCCCCTACCGCGTGTCCCGAGCAGGCAGGACCGGCCCCCGTGCCGCCGGCCAGGCGATCCATCGAGGAAATCAAAGCCTACCAGCACATGAAACGCCTCTGCCATTTGTCGAGCATCGGCGTCTCCCTGCTCTACTGGCTGATCTGGCTCGCCATGGCGGGCGGGATCGTCAACTGGATCGATCTGCATTTTGACGCCCGCTGGGCGGCCTTGGGGATCGCCGCGCTGTTCATGTTCGGCGGCTCGACGATCATCCACCTGCCGCTCGACTACTTCAGCAGCCACATCGTCGAGCACCGCTTCAGCCTGAGCAACCAGACCCCCAGGGACTGGCTCGTCTTCCAGATCAAAGGCTGGCTGGTCGGCGTCGTGATCGGCTCGATCCTGCTCGTCGGCCTGTACGCCCTGCTCTGGTACTCCGGCCCGCTGTGGAGCCTTTGGGTGTGGATCAGCGTCCTGGCTTTCAGCGTGCTGCTGGCCAAGGTGTTCCCGCTGATCATCCTGCCGCTGTTCTATCCGTCGACGCCGCTGGATCGCCCGTCGCTGACCGAACGGATCGGCTCGATGGCGTCCGGCGCCGGAATGACCGTCACCGGCGTGTTCGACCTCGGCCTGAGCAAGGAGACCAAGAAAGCCAACGCCATGCTGGCCGGCCTGGGCTCGACCCGCCGCGTCTACCTCTCCGACACACTGCTGCAAGCCTTCGACGACCGCCAGATCCTCGTCGTCTTCGCCCACGAGTTGGGCCACCACATCCACCGCCACATCCTCAAGATGATTCTGATGGCGGCGGTGGTCAGTTCGATCCTCGTCGGCGTATTGCACTGGCGGCTCAACCCGTTCGCCGGCGCCGACCCCGCGGACTGGACGGGCGCGGTGGCCACGCTCGCCCAGGTCGGCCTGCTGCTGACCGTCTTCCCGCTGATCGTCGGGCCGGTCACCAATGCCATCAGCCGTCACTGGGAGCGACAGGCCGACGCCCAGGCCCTCAGGCTTACCGACGACCCCGAAGCCTTCCGCCTCGCCTTTGAAAGGCTGATCGACATGAACCTGGCGGACCCCGACCCGCCCCGCTGGGAGGTTATCATGTTCGACGACCATCCCCCCATGAAGGAACGCCTCGCCATGGCGGAGCGATACACTCAAAGCAAATCCTGACCGCGGAAACCCGTTCCCCCGCGAACCCCTCGTTCGCAACCAAACACCCCCAATTCCGAGCCGGGCTCTGTGAGCCCGGTTGTGGCGAGCCCGGTACCACGCCCGGTTGTGGCGAGCGCGGTACCACGCCCGGTTGCGAGCCCCGATCCCGGTTTTCCTCAGCTAGAATGTCCGAACTGAAAACGACCGAGTTTTCTCGCGATATGCCCTTTGAGTGTACGCAGTAGCGGCCAATCATGGATCGAACGGCCGCGCGACTCGCCGCAAAGCGGCTCCGTGCGGGCGTATGCCCGCGTCGCGCGTCAAGGGAAGCCCGCGGCCCTTTATCGTTCTATCGAAGCGTGAAATGCTCGAACCGCTCCGATTTCGACGTTCGCCACGGCGAATCTGCGATTTTGACGTTTTGACTTTTTGACGGTTCCTCACGGGCATTGCCCCGCCGCCTGCCCGACATTCCCCCGTATGACGATCATATCGACCGCGTTGATCTGGCCGTCGCAGTTCGCGTCGGCCCGGAGGCTTGTCGCATCGACCATCCAGCCGACCCGGCCTCGAACGTAGATATAATCCGACGTATTCACGACTCCGTCGCCGTTCGCGTCCCCGGTCAGCACCGCGAAGCACAGCGTATCCTCGACCGAACAGGCGGCGTCACCCGCATCCGCGATCCCCGGCAGCGTCAGAGCGTACTGACCGTTGCTCAACTGTCCCAGATCGATGGTCACCTCGTCCCCCGCCACCCGCACGTCCAGAACCTCCGCGAGCGCCCCGGGCGACGCTTTCAGCCGCACGTCACCGACGTCCGGCCCGCCGATCGCCTGGACCGGTCTCGTGCAGTGCAGGACGATCCGGGCGACGCCGCTCTTGCGGTTCTCGATCGGAAGATTGAACGCCGCGCCCGGCGTCGCGAGATCGAGATCCAGAGGCCCGGCCTCCGCGTGCATTCGCCTCAGCACCGGCCCGCGCCCCGGCCGACGGTCGATCATCGGCGGATACGAGAAACACGAGCCCGTCTCAAACGACCAGGTCTGGCTTTCATAAACGCCGCACGCATTGGCCGCAACCACCTTCCAGACGTACGGCGTGAGGTAATCCAAAGGCCAAGGCAACGGACACACCGGCCCGGGCACGTCCTGGCACACCCGCACCAGTTCCTCGCCCGGCCTGCCCAGATACACGTCATACGTCAGAGCCCCGTCCTCCAGGAAACACAAGTCCACCGGGCAGAACGCCGCATCCGTGAACTGAGTCAACTCCTCAACCACCGGCGGGGTCGCGTAATCGTAAACGAGCCCTTCGATCTTGCCCCGCCCCCACTCCACTACATGCGGTTCGGAGCGATAGGCAGGCAGGCGGTTGTCTCCATCCATTCCAGCCCCATACTGCCCCCGGACGGTTCTTTGCAGGACTTCCTCCGGCGT
>JAPKGY010000960.1 GCA_026647385.1 Phycisphaerae bacterium
TTCTACGTCGGGGCCAACGGATACATCACCTTCGGCGGCGGCGACGGCGATGCCACGCCAAGCCTGGCGGATCATTTCGCCAAGCCCCGCATTTCGGGGTTGTTCGCCGATCTGGCTCCAGCCGCCGGCCAGGTGACTTGGAAGCAAATGATGGACCGGGCGGTGGTGACGTTCCTGAACGTGCCGTTGGCCGGCGGTGCGACCGGTAATAGTTTCCAGATGGAGATGTTCTTCGACGGCAGGATCCGGATCACTTGGCTGGGTATCGACGCGACGGGGGGCCTCGCGGGGCTTTCGCGCGGCATGGGCGTACCTGCGGGCTATCGGCCCAGCGACCTGACCGCCTGCGTCACTTGCCCGGCGGCACCGCATCGGGCCGACCTGGACGCCGATGGCGACGTCGATCTGTCCGATCTGGGTTACATGCAGGCGTGTCTGCTCGGCCCGGACGCGTACGTCGTCAATCCGGCTTGCGGCGGCGCGGACCTCGACGAGGACGGCGACGTCGATCAAGGGGACTTCGGAAGGCTGCGCGGGTGTTTGAGCGGCCCGGCCATCGCCCCGACTTCCGGATGCCTGGCCGGTGTACCGTGATTATCGTCGGTTATCCGAACCTGGTGACCGGTTTTCGGGCGCGCCCCAACTTTGCTTCACGTTGATTGGTGAACGGTGATGTGCGCCTGAAACGTTGACTGCAATCCCTTTCGTATTCCTGTCCGCCAGGCGTGCAAGCCGCTTGTTCTTGAATCCCCCATTCCCTATGATTATGCACGTTTGTGAAATCCGTAACGAAAGTACGCTCGGTTCCGCAGCGCTGTGAGCCTTTAGCCTGGGCAACGGAGCCATAACCGGGAAAAAACAGGTGACGACGCGCCTGGGGAATAAAGACTTGACCGCAGTTCATCGCATCAAGCGGGGGCTGGATCTGCCGATTTCGGGCCGGCCCGAACAGGTGGTCGGAAGAAGCCGGCCCGTGACGAAGGTGGCCATCCTTGGTCCGGACTATGTCGGGGTGCGCCCGACGCTGCACGTTGAGATTGGCGACGAGGTGAAGCGCGGCCAACTGCTCTTCGAAGACAAGAAGATGCCGGGCGTGCGTTACACCTCGCCGGGTGCGGGCAAGGTGGTGGGTGTTTACCGCGGCGAGCGTCGGGTGTTCCAATCCGTTGTGATCGAGTTGAACGATCGGGAGCGAGCCGGCTCAGTGGACGAGTCCGATCTGATGAAGTTCGAGAGCCATAGCCCGCAGTCGTCGGCGGCGCTGGGTCGCCGGCAGGTGCAGGCGCTCTTGATCGAATCGGGTCTTTGGACCGCGATCCGCGCGCGTCCCTTTGGACGGGTCGCGAATCCTGAGGTGACCCCTCGAGCGGTCTTCGTGACCGCCACGGATACGAACCCGCTGGCCGCTTCAGTCGACGCCGCCCTGGCCGATCGTGAAGCGGATTTCCAACTCGGAGTCCAAATCGTCGCGAAGCTGACCGACGGTCCCACGTTCGTGTGCAAGGGCCCGGGTTCATCGGTGCCCGTGCCTCGGGGGACCGGGATTCGCGAGGAGACCTTTGACGGGCCGCATCCGGCGGGCAATGTCGGGCTGCACATCCACCTGCTCGCACCGGTCTGCCGCGAGAAGGTCGTGTGGCACCTCAACTACCAGGACGCCGCGGCGATCGGGCATCTGTTCCGAACAGGGCGGATCGAGGTGACCCGGGTCGTTTCGCTGGCCGGTCCGGCGGTGAGCAAGCCGCGGCTGATCGCGACGCGCATCGGGGCGTGTGTGGACGAACTGACGGCCGGTGAATTGCATGCCGGCGACGTTCGGGTGA
>JAPKGY010000961.1 GCA_026647385.1 Phycisphaerae bacterium
GCAGATCGACCAGGCGTCGTGGCTGGTGGGCACGCACGAGCGGATCGAGCAGGCCGACCGAATGTCCCTGGCTGAGTTTAAAAAGCTGCTGGCCCATCCGCGGTTCGAGGACCTCGTCGCGCTGCACGAGGCGGTGTGCCGGGCGAGCAACCGATCCCGCACCTGCATCGACGCCGCCCGCTGGCGCCGCCAGGCCATCGCTCCCGAGGATGTTGCCCCCCCGCCGCTGGTCACCGGCGAGGACCTGATCGACGCCGGCCTGCAGCCCGGCCCGCGGTTCAAGGAGATCCTCGACGCGCTGTATGACGCCCAGTTGAATGATGATCTTGCCGACCGAGGCATTGCGTTAGCAAGGATGCGTGAACTGATCATGGCCTCTTGAGACAAGGCGTGGTAAGCTTATGGGGGCATGAGCGAGCCTGACCCGCCGATCGTTACTTCATCGGCCATTCCGACGGCTCCGGCACGGAACGGGGGTCCCGTCTGTCCGCATTGCATGGTGCCTATCGGGCCATTGGAAGACTTCTGCCACAAGTGCGGCCGGCCCATCACCGCGCTGGCGGCGATGGACCCGTTCAAGCAGGTTTTCGCGCAAGGCCACGTTTTCCGCGAGGCGGCCTCCCGCCCGCGATCGTTCCTCGTGGTCGTGGGCATGTGGCTGTTATTCGGGCCTGCTTTGCTCGGTATGTCACTTGTGCTGCGGCCCGGCCATCTCTCGCGAGCGTTATTTGGAACGGAGTCCTCCGTGGAAGCGTACCTCGGGCTCATCCTGTCCCTTGGCCTGATGGCACTCTATGCCGCCCTGCTGTACCGAGTCACCGTCAACTACCTTCACAACAGGAACATCGGGTCCGGGCAGTGTGCGGAGTGTGGCTACGATCTGACCGGCCTGCCGGAGCCGCGTTGCCCGGAATGCAGCGCCCCGTTCGATCCTCAGGAGGTCTACAGCGAGCCGGACGAGGACGTAACCGGCGAAGCCGAAGATCCTCTTGAGCCCGGCGCCTCCGATGAAAACCCTGTTGCCGTCGGCGCGGCACCGTCATCCGATGAATCGTCCAGAGGCCCCAGGGGCTCCTGGCCGGTCGGGATTCCGATCTTCATTGCTTTGGCGTGCGGGGTCATCGCGTACAAGAATCCCGAAGGGTCCGGGGTGATACCCGCTGTGATCGCTGTCGTTTGTCTCCTGATGTCCGGATTCTTCCTTCATCTCGCCGATCGTCAGCCTCCAGGACGGGCGCTGGATCGAACGGAAGACTCGGATCGTCGCAGCGGTGGGCCAAGGACGCTTGCGGACCCAGGTTGTCCGGAACGCGGTGAGGCCGACGATCCGAGCGGACATCGTGCCAGCGCCGAAGGCCGAGAGGTCCAACCCGTTGGGTCCGCAGGTCAGGACGGATCAGAAACAAGCGACGCGAACGACAGCCGTGCGGATCGGACTCCTGACCTTCCCCCTTCACCCGGCGGACGGACCCTGCTCTGCCGGTACTGCGCCGCCCCCAACGCCGCTCACCTGGAGTGGTGCGTTTCCTGCGGGCGACCGCTGGCGGCCTATGACGCTTTCAGGCATCTGTACGGGTCCGGCGAGGCGTCCGCGCCGCCCGGTCGGCCGCAAATCCAGGTGGCGCTGCCGGTGGGTCTCTGGGTTTTGGCGGGGTGGACGGTTGTGGGGCTGGTCGCCCTGGTTCTGGATCATCAGTACACCGAAAGCTCGGTCCCCCACCCTTACCTGTATGCGGGTCTGAGCAGGTGTTGAACTCGGCCAGCAGCACGCCGAGATCGCCCTGGTCGGTGTCGCCGTCGCCGTCGACGTCTCCGGCGCATG
>JAPKGY010000962.1 GCA_026647385.1 Phycisphaerae bacterium
CATATTCCAACCCCTGTAAACGGGTAAGCAGGCTGATCCGGTTGCGCACGCGGATCTGCCCGGCCACGGCGTCGATCTTCGGGTCAGCCATCCGCTCGACCATCAGCCGGATGGACCGCGGGGCCAGCTTTGAATCCGCATCGACGCACAGACACAGTTCGCCCGTCGAACGAGCGAATGCGAAGTTCAGCGCGCTCCATTTGCCCCCGTTGGGCTTGCGATATACGCGAATGGCGCAGTGGCCGTGATTGCCTTCGTAAGACTTGGCCCGGTCGTACGTGTCGTCATTCGAGCCGTCATCCACGACGATGACTTCAAAGCAGGGATAATCCAGTTGAATCAGGGACTCCAACGCCGGTCCGATGGTCTCGCCTTCGTTGTACGCCGGCACAAATACGGACACCAACGGCCAATGTGTGATGGCGGGTACCGGACGTTTGACGTAGTTGCGCAATTCCAGAAACGTCAGGGTGAAGAAGATGACCCACCGGAACCCGGCTACGAACGCGGCGCCGGCCAGGAAGATGAGCGCGGGGTACAGAAACGGACGGTTGGCATGAACCTCGATTCGCTCCATCGACCAGTTCAGGACGCGATAGGGGACGTACGTGGATGCGAACACCGCCATGACCAGAGTCGCGATCACGGTGATCAGTAAGACCCCGCCGGGAATGCGATCCCGCGGCCGGCTGCCCCTCCCAGGAAGCGGCTCCGGGAATCGGGTCGTGATGTCGGTGGTGACTACGCTCATGATGGCATCTTGGCCTTACCGAGAAGATCCCTCTCTCTCGAGCTTGTCGATTCGTGGTGATCCGTCCGTATCAGACCTGGGCACCCCAACACAGTTCCAGTCGGAGTGTCGGCGATTGTGATTGGCCGACCCCCCATGCTCCGAGGACAGCAGCTCGGGCGATACCGTGCGCACGATTTGTACGATCCGAACCAGGGTGTCCCGATTGACTCCGCCTTCACGCTGATCAGGGCCCCCGGCCTTGGAGGACAGGCGATCGAGCAGGCGGTTGAGGCAGGCGCACATCTCCGGATCGTGATCGATCCCAAGCGCCAGATGCTGGATCGCACGTGTGTGATGCCGATCGATCGCCCATTCAATTGCCTGGAGCAGCGTCGGAGGGACGTCCTGGCGTTTGATCGCTTCACGAAATCGTTGGCCCAGGAGTTGGAGGTTTCTGCCCAATGCTCCCGACTCGACCCCGGCGGCGTCCAGCAGCATGCCGGTTGCCGGCATCGGAGTCAGCAGATCCGGCGGAATCGTCACCGCCGTCGGTGGCGGTTTCGATGAATCGGGGGGCAGGGCATCCACAGTCGGCACCGGCGGTTCGGAACGCGACCTCGTTTTCATCAAGAGCCGCGGAGACAGACCGAGCAGCCCCAGAGCCATCAGCGCGACGGACGGCGCGAACAGCGGCATGACATGCAGCGGCGGGGTCCACAGCAACCGAATCCTGACGTCCGGCATGTGTTTCCAGTCCCGCGCCGCCCAGTCGTGTGCAACCAGATCGTGAATGGTCTCGGGCGGCGGCATGCACGCCAGTTCCGCGACCACGTAGCCCGGCTCGTAACGCAAGGCCTCCCACCTCAGGAGCCGGCCCGGGAAGCGGCGATGCAGAATCGGAGCGATCAGCCCCAGCGGGACCGAGTCCGTCCCGGCGAGCGACCGGACCTCCGCCTCCGCCAGTCGAAGTCGGAATCGAAATCCCTGATCCGGCGCCAGTACCACAACCGGCGCCAGCGGCAATGCCGTGCCCGGGGCGGGGTCGGCGTAGGCGACAATGCCCGCAAAGGGGGCCTTGATTTCCAG
>JAPKGY010000963.1 GCA_026647385.1 Phycisphaerae bacterium
ATACCGCAAGGACGCGACCACGCGGGCGAACGCCTCGCCGATCGCTTGCCGCGTCGAGTCGTCAAACCACAACGTCGGAAAGTCCAGTCGCTCCTGGGCGGCGTGATGGAACTGTTTCAGCTCCGATCGCGGGGGTTGGACCTGCTTGCGACCGTGGTGAATGGGTCCGAGGTCCGCGAGCTTGTCCTCGCGCAGCGTGTCGGAGCCGCTCCCCCGCGGATCGTTGGGCAACCCATGCCCGTATCCGTGGAGTATCAGGTGACTTGCGATCACGATCGGGGGATACCGGCGCCGGGAGTCGCGAAGCGGCAGGCGTGTTTGGGCGTTTCCACGGGGTTGGGAGGGTTCGCTTGACATGTGGTGTCTTATTCCTCATCGAAGTTCGGATAGGGCGGTCGGTTTCCGCTTGCCTAGGGGCAACTCTTTCGGGGGCGCCGCGGGACATCTGCTGAAACTGTATGAACGGTCAAAGCCGTCAGTCAGACCTTCGACGAACACATGCTTGCCGTTCCACATGCCACCTGCGATCGAATCTCGAGGATAAAGGTGACGTAGCGAGGGGATGAGCCTTGTGAGTGGCTGCCCCATTGAAAGGGGACTCCGAAAGGCGTACAACAACAGCCCGTGGCAGCGGATTGTGCAGGAGTTAATGCGATGGCGATTCGGATCGGAGTGATCGGCGGCGGGGTGTTCGGGGAGATCCACCTGCAGACGTTCTCGCAATGTCAGCGCGACGGCAAATGTGAACTGGTGGCCCTGGCGGACGTGAACGAGGAGATTCTGGCCAAGCGGAAGCAGCAGTACGGGGTGAAGACGTACGTTGATTACAAGGAAATGCTGGCCAGGGAGAACCTGGACGGCGTGGGCGTGGTGACCCCGGACCCGATGCACCTGCCGATGGTGCTGGACGCGCTGGATGCGGGCTGTCACGTGCTGGTCGAGAAGCCGATGGACGTGACCGTCGAAGGCTGCGAGAAAATGGTGGCGGCCGCCCGCAAGGCGAAACGGCTGCTCGAAGTGGACTTCCACAAGCGATTCGATCCGTATCACATCGCCCTGCGCGACGCGATCGCGGCGGGCAAACTGGGCAAGCCGTTGTACGCCTACGCCTACATGGAGAACCCGGTTTACGTTCCGCGCGACTGGTGGCCTGCGTGGGTGCATCGGTCCTCGCCGGCATGGTTCCTGGGCTCGCACTTCATCGATCTGTACCGATGGGTGATCGGGCGGAAGAACGGCCTGCGGGTGTACGCCTCGGGCTCGAAAAACAAACTCAAATCGCTGGGCGTGGACACCTACGACTGCATCCAGGCGAAGATCGACTTCGAGGACGGCATCAGCCTGAACCTCGACACCGGCTGGGTGCTGCCGTCGGAGTTCGCGGCCATCGTGAACCAGGGCATCCGGGTGATTGGCACCGAAGGCATCCTCGAGATCGATTCGCAGAACCGCGGCGCGGAAGGGTGCCTGGCGGGCGAGAAGTATGCCACGCTCAACCTCGGGTTCAAGCTGTATTCGCAGGACAAGTGGGGCAACCCGCGCTACTCGGGGTACGGATTCGAGTCGATCGCGGACCTGGTCGAGAACATCGCCTTTCTCAAGAGCGGCGGTTCGCTCGAACAACTGGATGGGAAGTACCCGGATGGCCGGGACGGAACCGAGGTCACGCGGATCCTGTGCGCGGTGCATGAGTCGGTCGCGACGGGCAAGCTGGTCGAGATCAAACGGTAACGAGACGGCGGATACGCGCGCCGGCGAGGGCGGCAGTCCCGTTTTCGGTAAGCTGGTTTCGCCCGGCGCTTGCGGCGAGATGCCT
>JAPKGY010000964.1 GCA_026647385.1 Phycisphaerae bacterium
ATGTGGATTCGGAAAAAGATTTAATAGACCCGTTTGTTGGACTTCGTGTTGGTACGGCTATAACAAAGAAGTTGCGGCAATGTCTGGGAATGGACGGAAGCGGTGATCACCCTCGGTGCTCGCGGCGTGCGGGGCGGGTCGTTCGGTACCCTCGCCGGTACTTTGCATGCCTCCTTTGAGGGCAGCTACTTCATGAAGACCGAATACGGTCGCATCGGGTTCCGCGTCACCCAGATTCCCGAGCCCGCGACCATGATGACGCTCGCCATGGCGGCCGCCATCGTCCGACGTCGGGCCTGGAAATGAATCGGATCGTTCTCTTGTCGTCTGCCGGCAACGAACCCTCTCTCGGAGCAGCCTGCACGCTTATCACGCGGGTCGCTGACCCGCAAGGCTCTCTGATCGGCCTTGCCCTGTCTGCCACGTTCGGACCGGCATATAATGCCCCAACGAGGTGAGCGACGATGGATTTGCTGGTTCAACGAATCAACGAGGTTCTTCCGGAGATAACCGCCTTTCGGCGCGAACTGCACGCGCATCCCGAACTCTCGCGCCAGGAGTACGAGACGAGTCGGCGGGTCCGCGAGCGACTGGCCCGGCTGCCCCATCTGAAGGTGCTGCCGCCGTTGGGCGAGACCGACGTCGTGGCGATCCTGAACCCGGACCGCGACGGGCCTTGCCTCGCCCTGCGGGGGGATATGGACGCCTTGCCCATTCAGGAGGAGGCGAGCCACGCCGCGTTGCCGTATCGCTCGCAGGTGGACGGCGTGATGCACGCCTGTGGCCACGACGGGCACACCGCCAACCTGCTGGGGACGGCCAAAGTGCTTTCGGGCATGGCGGACCAACTCCCCGGTCGGGTGGTCTTCGTCTTCCAGCCGGACGAAGAGGCGACAGGGGGCGCGGGCGTGCTCTGCCGGCGAGGTTTGTTTGACGTCACCCGGATCGACGCGATCGTGGCCCTGCATGCCTGGCCCCAACGGCCGGTGGGCACGATCTCCATGCGATATGGTCTGGCCCAGGCAGCCAGCACGTGCTTTTGCCTGACCGTCCGCGGAGCGGGTTCCCACGGCGCCTATCCGCACCGGGGTATCGATCCGATCGTGGTCGCGGCCCATACCCTCACCGCCCTGCAGACGATTGTGAGCCGTTCGCTCGATCCGGTGGACGCCGGCGTCGTGACCGTCGGGGCGATTCACGCCGGAACCGCTCAGAACGTGATCCCCTCCGAATGTGCGATGAAAGGGACGCTTCGTTACCTTCGACCGGAGGTCGGGGCGCTCCTGCGCGAGCGGGTGTCCGAGGTCGTCGAGAACACCGCCCGGGCCCATCGCGCGACGGCCGTCGTCGAATTCGAAGAGGGCTACCCGTCGCTGCGCAACGACGAGAGCATTGCCCGTTTCGTCGAACGTACGGGTCGCGACATCCTCGGCGAGGCCGGCGTGTCCTGCGACGATCCGCCGAGCATGGGCGTCGAGGATTTCGCCTACTACACTCAGCGCGTGCCCGGGATGATGTTCCGCCTGGGGGTCCGACCTCAGGATGCCGATACCTACCCGCCGCTGCACAATCCGCGGTTCAACTTCAACGACGATGCGCTGCCGATCGGTATGCGCATGTTCTGCGAGCTGGCTGTCCGGTTCCTGAATGACTCAAAGTGACCGATTGCATCCGTCGGAGTGCCATGACACCCGAGAGCCGCGGACCACACCGCAACCGGCTCGATGACCGCATACGACTATTCAGCAAATGATGGAGAAGCTTATGAAGATGGCGCAGGGGGAGCATATGGATGAATTCTTTAATGCAGA
>JAPKGY010000965.1 GCA_026647385.1 Phycisphaerae bacterium
CACATCGCCGATGGCTTGCAGCACGTTGGCTTCGCCCAATTTAGCCCCGATTTCGCGGAACAGTTTCAGGGCTTCGTTGTAACTGACCAGCGTGCGACGGCCGAAGTAATGGCACGAAAGGGCATTACTTTGACCAATTCGGTGCAATACTGCCCGGAACATCTTCCCGGCCCCGGTGTTCTGACCCGCCGCCGGCCCACGCCCGATCAGCAGCGGGATATCGACTTCGGCTGGCACATCGCCAAGGAGATGGGGCGGCTCGACATCGGCCAGGCCATCGCCGTCAAGGAGCAGGAAGTGATCGCCGTCGAGGCGATCGAAGGCACCGATCGTATGATCGAGCGCGCGGGCGAGCTTTGCCGGCATGGCGGCTGGACGCTGATCAAGGTCGCCAAACCCGAACAGGACATGCGTTTCGACGTGCCGACCGTCGGGCCGGATACCATCGCGAACCTGAGTCGCAACGGCGGCAAGGTCCTGGTGTTCGAGGCCGGCAAGACGCTCGTCGTCGATCGCGAGAGGCTCGTGGAGGACGCCGACCGAGCGGGCATCGTCGTCGTCGCCCACGAGGCTTGAAAAGGACCCGGCAGCGGGTATGGTGGGTCAAGCTGACGTGCTCGCGGTGCCAGTCCGAGCCCGCGTCGGACTTGCCCCGGGGTGGCTTCGGCGATGCCGGAGATGGCCGAACGCGTGCTCGGGAACCAGACGCCGAGGATGCCCATGACCAAGCCGCAACTCACGGAAGAGGAAATCGCTGCCGCCGAGAACATTTTCCAGGAGTTCCTGCGGGAACGGGGCCTCAAGTTCACCCGCGAACGCCACATCCTCATGCACGAGGTGCTCACCAACGCCGAGCACTTCGAGGCCGACCAGCTCCTGATCAGCCTGCGTCAGTCCGGCAAACGGGTCGCCAAGGCCACCATCTACCGTACGCTCCCGCTGCTGGTCGCCTGCGGCATTCTTCGCCAGGTGCAGTTCGGGGACAAGTTCACCCGCTACGAGCACACCCTGGGCCAGAGCCCGCACGACCACATGGTGTGCCGGCGCTGCGGGAAGGTGATCGAGTTCGACAGCGAGGAGATCCTCAAGTTCCGCGCGGAGATCGCCGCTCGCCACCGTTTCCAGGCGATGTCCCATCGCCTTCAGATCACCGGCTTATGCGATGACTGCGCCGCGTCGTAATGCGATTCTCACCGAACCCGCGGTGCCCGTGGGGTGAGCGTTCGGCCACGGGTTTCCCTCTTTGCCCGCTTCGCTTTAACAACGGGACCTCGTCGTCCCCATGAGGACGACGAGGTCGGTTGCTCAGGCGCGCCCTTGGCGATCACAGACCCGACAGAAGGGCAATGACCTGATTCAGTGCGTCCGTAGCATGACTCCCGGCTCCCGACAGGGCCTCCAGGATTGCCGCTACCGCATTGGCGATACCTTGTGACATGGTTTCCTCCTTCGATCGTTGATCCTGTACAGCCGTGCCCGTCCATCCGGGCACGACTGGAATGACCGTCGTACGAACATCGATCGGTGTTGTACGAGCCATCGGTGATTTGTGTAGGAGAGATCGAAGCCCGTTTCCAGCGGCTCTCCCTGTCGCAGCACAGTTTTCGGGATTCGTCCTATTCCCATTACCTGTTCTGCAGGGTGTCTACCTCGGGCCGGGACGGGCCGGCTGTCCGGGAGTTGCGCGCCCGCGCTTGGTACCCCATCGATGTGTCGTTCGCGGCGCGCATCCGCTGCGTTGAAGACGGGACATCGGGTTGGCCAGGAATTCTGCGGGGGGGACGGGTCGTGGTGCTTGCGCATCCT
>JAPKGY010000966.1 GCA_026647385.1 Phycisphaerae bacterium
TCCATAGCCGATGGACGAATCGGACGTGCCAATCGGGGCGCCGGGCTTGCCCTCGTCCAGGTTCTCCGCGCAACCGCCGTTGTCCGAGAGAAACAGGACCAGTGTGTTGTCCTCGATCCCCAGCTCGCGGAGCTTGTCCAGGATTCGTCCGACGCCCCGATCCATGCGGTCGATCTGGGCCGCGTAGACCGACATTTTCAGGTCCTCGACGTCCGGGTCGGCCACGTCGGTCCAGGCAGGAGCCTCGGGATCGCGCGGGGAGAGCGGCCAGCGCGGCTCGAGGACGCCGAGTTCGATCATCCGCTGATAGCGGCGTTTGCGAAGCTCGTCCCAACCGACGAGATACTTTCCGCGATACTTTGCGATATCCTCCGGCCAGGCGTGCAACGGCGCGTGCGGCGCGGTGTAGGCGACGTACAGGAAGAAAGGCTCGTCGCGCCGGCCGCAGCCGTCCAGAAACTCAACCGCCCGATCGGTAAAAGCGTCGGTGGTGTAGAATCGCGGATCGGTCGCGGTGCAGGGTTCGCTGTCCCGCATGAGCATGCGGAACGGTTCGGGCTGAAAGTAGTTGCACGCCCCGCTGAGAATGCCGAAGTAGCGATCGAACCCGCGATCGAGAGGCCGGGCGCCTTTTTCCATCCCAACGTGCCATTTCCCGGTCATCCATGTTCGATAACCCGATTGCCGCAGGGCCTCGGCGAGGGTGACGCAATCGTCGCTCAACCGCTTTCGGTATCCCGGTTGGCCCAGGTCGTCGCACATGTGCCCGATGCCGACCGAGTGGTTGTATCGCCCGGTCAACAGAGCGGCCCGCGTCGGGCAGCACCGGGCGGAGTTGTAAAACTGCGTGAAGCGCAGCCCGCCGGCCGCCATCCGATCGAGGTTCGGCGTCGCGATCTCCGAACCGTAACATCCCAGATCGGAGTAGCCCAGATCGTCCGCCAGGATCAGAACAATGTTCGGCCGGGCGGGACGCGAGGCCGCGGGCAAACTCGCAGCCGCCGGGAACGTCGCGCCGAAAACCAGCGACAGCACAGCCAGGTTGGTCAACATGCGGATAACCTCGCAGGGCGGGTCGCTCGGACCGATCAGCGGGGCCGGCCCCCGCGCGGATACCAACCGACATTATCCCCCATTTCGGCGGGATCAACCAGTTGGATTCACGCGGATGGCTTGTGATGCAGCGTGACTGTCGACATAATGCCCCCTGTTTCCGGCCCAGGTCACAAATGGACAGTGGCCATGAATGAAACCGATCACCCTGACGCCGGCCTTTGGGGCGAACGGGCTCGACTTGCCCTCGACGTCATCGAGGGCAAGACGACAAAGGGGATACCCACCTGGCTGGTCCACGTGATGGACATCCCGTTCATGGAGGAAATGACCGGGCACGCACCGGGCGACTTCGCCCGCGATCCGGACCGCGTCTATCTCACCTTCCAGGAACGGGCCGGCGTCTGCTACATCGACCAGTACATTCCCGACAACCCGCTGACGATGGGGCCCGCCGGCTACGACGAACACGCCACCCGAACCATCACAACCGGCGCGGGCGTCGTCGAGGTCGACGGCATCCGCATCGATTCGCCGGAGGCCGTAATCGAGCACATGGAACGGATCGTGTTTCCGGGCCGGACGCGGGCCCTGGCGAGCTTCAGAGAGATTTAGTTTACTCAATTTACGCATTTGCAAGAAGCGCAGACGATATTGCTGACAACCCGGAGTATTTGCAGGAAGAGAAACTAGAGAAACTTAATTCACTAAATGAAATGCTTGTATCCGGAAATCTA
>JAPKGY010000967.1 GCA_026647385.1 Phycisphaerae bacterium
CTGGAGGGGAAGGCCGTCCTGGTAATTGATGACGAGGAAGTCATCCGCATGACGGTACACGACGTGTTGGCCCAGTACGGCTGCACCGTCGAGGCGGCCCGCGACGGCAGCGAGGCGATGGCCCTGGTCCACCAGCGCGAATACGACCTGGTGATCACGGACATCCGGATGCCCGGTAACAACGGATATGAGATCTTCAAAGCGGTCAAGGACGTTCGCCCCGGCTGTCCGGTCATGTTCATGACCGGTTTCGGCTACGATCCGAGCCACTCCATCATTCGAGCCACGCCCGAGGGCCTGGCCGCGGTGCTCTACAAGCCGTTCAGGGTCAACGAGTTGCTCGACGAGGTGCGAAAGGCGCTTTCGCAGGCCCGCAAGAGTTGACTCAGGCCGACCCCCGCCCCTTTCACGATCGATTGCCCGCGGCGAAACCTCGCCCGGTGCGGCGGATCAGCCGGGATGCAAGCCGTGTGATCCGGAGCGAAGTCCCGCCCGATGCGTCCGGCTCTTTTCCTTCCGGGTCGTCTGCGGTATCGTTTCGAGGTCCGGGGGCGGCGGCCCGGCGGCTCGGCACGGCGAGGGGTGGATAGAATTAGAGGTCAATACCATGTTAAGGTTCTCAGCGGGGATGTGCGTTCTGGCGTTGGCGGGGACCGCCGCGGGTGCGGCTGCGTCCGGGATTGAGGTGACGGTGTCGGCCGGCTCGTTCGATCGCGCGGACACGCCGGTATTCGCGGAGATCAAGCTGTCGGGCGAGCAGGTGAAAGAGCCGATCAGCGTGGCGGCCGACGGCGAGGCCCGGCCCGCTCAGGCCGAGCCGGCCGACGGCGGCAAGACTCGCGTCTGGTGGATCGTCGATCGTCTCGCCAGGGGCCGCAGCCGGACCTACACGATCGTGCCGGGCCAGGCGGCGCCGGACGGGCCGGCGTTTCACTGGAAAGACAGCTCGACGGACAAGGTGAAGTCGAAGGACCTGTTGTTCGGCGATCGGCCGGTGATTCGCTATATGTACACGCCGTTCGACGGATCGAGCAAGGAGGCGATCGACCTCACCCGCAAGCCGTACCATCACGTGTTCGATCCGGACGGCAGCAGACTCATCACCAAGGGCGAGGGCGGCTTGTATCCGCACCATCGAGGGATTTTTTACGGGCACAACCGGATCAGGCTGCCCGGCCAGGCCAAACACGTCGACGTCTGGTCCGCCGCGGACGCCCACCAGCTCCATACCGGCTTCGTGCGCGAGTTCGGCGGTCCCGTGTTCGGCGGGCACGTGGTGACGATCGATTGGAAGGATATGGAGGGACAAACCTTTGCGACGGAAACGCGCACGATCCGCGTGTTTCGATCGCCGAAGGACCAGGCGCTGATCCAGTTTGATACCACGGTCCGGACCGACGACGGCCCGGTTGCGCTGGAAAGCTCGAATAACCATCACGGCGGCGTGCAGTTCCGGCCCGTGCAGGCGGTGGCTGAGCACAAGACCGAGACGCGATTTCTGCGACCTGGAAAGTGGGCGACCCTGCCCGCCAACGTCCCCATCGACGTCGAGAAGCACAAGGACTTCCGCGATCTGCCCTGGGATGCCATCCAGTTCAAGATCGGCGACCGAGCCTACACGGTGGCCGACCTGTGCAATCCGAGGAATCCGCGCAATGCGGAGATGTCCGAGCGGGATTACGGACGGTTTGGGGAATACTCCACCTGGAAGCTGACCAAGGACAACCCGCTCTCGCTTAGGCCTGCGTCTCCGCGTAGGGAGGGATGCCGCCGTGGCGCTCG
>JAPKGY010000968.1 GCA_026647385.1 Phycisphaerae bacterium
GGGGATGCGCAGGTAGTACATCAGGATGAACGACACCAGGATGGCCAGAGGCAGCGTCGCGCAAACCAGCAACGCGCTGCGCACGTGGGTCAGAATCAGCAGGATCGCGATACTGGCGACGATGAGTTCCTCGATCAACGTGCCGGTCAGGGTGTGAATGGCGCCGTGGATCAGCCGGGTGCGGTCATAGAAGGGGACGATGCGCACGCCTTCGGGCAGGCCCGGCTGAAGCTCCTCGATGCGTTTCTTGATCGCCCGGGTGACCTCCAGGGGATTCTCACCGTAGCGCATCAGCACCACGCCGCCGACGGCTTCGCGGCCGTCCTTCTCGAGCAGGCTTCGCCGGTAGGCCGGACCGAGCTGCACCGTGGCGAGGTTGGCGACCTGGATGGGCACGCCCTTCCGCTCCGCGACGACGACGCGTTCGATGTCCTGGGTGCCCCGCAACCAGCCGACGCCGCGGATCAGGTATTCGGCTCCCGACTCGAAATAGACCTTGCCTCCGACGGCGATGTTGCCGCGGGCGATGGCATCGAACACCATCCCGAGCGGAATCTCGTACGCCCGGAGCTTCTCCGGATCGACGTCGATCTGGTACTCGCGGACGAATCCGCCGACGCTGGCGACCTCCGCCACGCCCGGCACGTACAACTGGTAGCGTACGTACCAATCCTGGATCGCGCGGAGCTCATCGAGGCTCCGGCCGTCGCCCTCGACGGTATACCAGTAGATCTGGCCCAGGGCGGTCGCGTCCGGCGCGAGATAAGGCACCACGCCTTCCGGCAGGAAGGTACCGGCTGTACTCAACCGTTCCAGGACGCGCTGGCGGGCGAAATAGAAATCCGTGTCGTCGTCGAAGATGATGTTGATCATCGAGAAGTTGAACTCGCTCGACGAACGGACGGCTTTGACGCCCGCCAGGCCTTGAAGATTCACCGAGAGGGGATAGGTGATCTGGTCGTCGATTTCCTGCGGCGCCCGCCCCATCCAGTCCGCGAAGACGATGACCTGGTTTTCGGACAGGTCCGGAATGGCGTCGATGGGCGTGCGGTACAGGCACCAGACGCCCCAGACCGCGATGAGCGCGGTGAGCAGGATCATCAGGAAGCGGTTGCGAACGGAGAATTCGATCAGGCGGGATATCATGGGAAGTCCGGTTATGACGGTATCATTTACCAGTTTTCCGCTGTCGGGTCCTTGTCGTCCCTGGTTCTTCTTTTTTGTTCCGGAGGAGTTCGACTCGCCGGATAGGCGAGGCCGCCGCACTCGCTTACGGCCCGCCGGACGCTCCGAAATACGTACCCGCGGCGGCCGGGTTCAGTCGACTCTCGGCATCCACCAGAAACGCGCCGGCGGTCGCAATCCGGTCGCCGGCGTTCAGCCCCGACAGAACCGGATAGAACCCGCCGGCCCGCGGTCCCAGGCGTACCTCCATCATGTCGAATACGCCGGGCGCGCTTTCGCGGTACACCACCTGCCGGGTCCCGGTATCGATGACCGCCGACTCGGGAACAGCCAGGACCTTTTCGATGCGAACATACTTCATCGGGAAACTGTCGATCGGGCACTGCTCGGGCCGTTCGAAAAGGCGATCGGGCCGAACCGGACAGAAGTAACCGGATGCGTAGCGATCCTGCACCGCGGCCATGCCCGGCTGAATCGTCGCCTTGACCTCGCCGCACTCCAGCATCTCCTTGCCGTAGTACGGATTGCGGACCGGCTTGTCGCGTTGCAGCCAGTCCGCGGCCGCCATCGGACAGTGGGTGAGGTAGACCGTCAGCC
>JAPKGY010000969.1 GCA_026647385.1 Phycisphaerae bacterium
TCGACCTGCGAGAGGATCGACAGGTTCGTCGCCTGAAATGTCTGCACGATCCCCGTCTCCATCGTGGGCTTGTCGGGGCCGCAGCCGGGCACCAGAACGCACGCCATCGGCAGCATGCACATCACCAACGACACCAGATACATGGAAAGTCTTCGCCTCATCGCTTCGCCTCCCTGAAAAAAGGGTTTCAGTTGAGGGCCAGGCTGATCACCGTGCCAGCCGTGGCCCGGACATACACCGTTTCACCGAGCGATTCGCCGATGGCGACAATCGTGTCTGCCGGGATCGGGAACGCAGGACCGTTCTGCTGATGCCGCAATTCGGCGGCGGCCGTCGCGTGAATCGCCAGGACATAACCACGCGGTATTTCGACCGCCTGGTCGCTGCCATCGGCCGTCAGTTTGGAGAGTACCTGCAGGTTCATGACCGTCTCCCTCTCAATCCCAGATCAACTGGCCCGGACATGCGGGCCAGCGTTCCGCAAGCGCCGGGCTCGATCGTTTCCCAGCCCGTCGGGTTCATGCTGGAACCGAGCGAGCTGGCCAGGACACGCAGGTCGTGATTCGACTCGTCGGCGAACATGATCGGCCCCAGTGTGTTGCGGCGACTCCAGTACGTGTCGCCACCCATCTCCGGACAGTCCGCGACACAGCCTTGCTTGTCGCATCCGTCACCGAAGGCCTTCCTGAAGTTCCTGACGATGCAAGCCACCGCACGGCCGGCGGTGATGCCGACGGCGGCGGGGTTCGTCCGCTGGGCTTCGTTGCCATTGACGGTGACCGCTGACACCGCTCCCCAGGTGGCGACGATGGCGTTCGCTCCCAGATGATCGCTGATGAATCCGAGAGAAACGTCTCCGGCGATCAGGTAGTGCGTGCAGGATTTCATCGAGAACAGCTCGATACTGCCGCTGGCGAGGTTGATATTGCCGGTGATGTTTTCGAAGCGACAACGTTTGACCGTGGCGTAACCGGCGTCGTTGATTGCGCCACCGCAGTTGGCGAAGTCGCACTCGGTGACGGCAAGCCCCATGCCGACGCCAAACTCCAGGGCGAAGGAAGTCGAGCCGCGCAGATCGAGGTCCCACGCCTCGACGTCGGTCTGCTCGTTCATGTCAATTCCGCCTCCGACCAGGCAATACCGGAGGCCGTTCGCGGCTGCATTCAGGATCGGTCGACCGGCGAAGTCGGGCGGGGTGTCCCTGTAGCCCATGACCCGAATGGGGAGCCCGAGGAACGAGTCGCCGGCAGGAATGACGCCAAGACTGTCCGACGTGCCATATTCCTCGGTGTACTCGAGGGGCGCTGCTGCCGGACCTGTTCCGCCTCGGCATAGACCGCTTCCGCGCCGCGAATGCCTTCCACCAAATCTGCCGAATCGCCGCCCCGGTCCGACGCGCATTGCACGAGTCCGGCGGCCAGGCAAAGTGATACTGCCACAGTCAGGATTTTCGTTCGCGTCATAATGCACCTCATGCTTGAGCGACGCCATTAAAGCACAAGCGGACAGCCTGGGCAAATAGTGCCAACAAAGGGCTTACGGCGTCCGTGCCGTGCTCCGGACGGTGGACGCACTTTCCACAAGGTCGATCTCGAGGAGATAGGGCCATTTCTTCCCGGTAACGAAGAGGCGGTCCGCCGCGGCATCGTAGGCAATACCGTTGAGCACGAATTCAGTTCCTTCCCGAGTTACATCACACACAAGGGAGTGCATTCCCGATTTTTTGTAAATCTGGTTAACCTGGTAGGGTGGGCATCGCCCACCAAACATCTCG
>JAPKGY010000097.1 GCA_026647385.1 Phycisphaerae bacterium
CGGCGCTCACCCTGGAGCGGGCGCTGGCCCTGCTGCGCAAGGGCGCCGGCGGGGAAGCGGATTTGCAGCAGTTCATCTACCGGGAAGCGCGCAAAGAGTTGGGCGAGAACGAGATAAAGGCGCTGGGCGCCCTCGACCTGGACGAGATGGGCCTCCATGTTGTAGACCGGGTCGTCGGGAAACTCCCGCTCGACAAACGCATGAACCTGCCGCTCGACCTCCCGATGAATGCACGGGTCGAGGAAGTAGGCTTCGTCGAACACGAAGCCGCCGTGGTGATGCAACCAGCCGAAGCTGACGCTGCCCAGGTATGAAACGGATTCCGTTGAAGCGCCCATGTTTCCAACCCGAGAACAAAGCGAACGACGGGGATTACCACGGACCGACGCGATCGACGAATCCGTCAGCCACCGGAGCCGGCGTCAATGCCCCGCGGGATCGAACGTTTCCAGGCGCCCATCGTCGGTGACCGCCACGATCCGGCCGGCGGTGCCCAGCCGTTGCGGCGTCAGCGTCTGGTACGCGCCGGGGCGGCGCCATTTCACCGACAGGTCGCCCAGACGCAACCCGTACAGCGCCGTGCGCGTGCCCACCCAGACGGTTGGATCGTCGCCACCCGAGGCGGTGAGGCACTGAAGAGGCTCATCCAGAACCGTACTGGCGATCACCCGGCCTGAGGGCGTCATGACGAAAACGTATCCGTCCTCGCGACCATAGACGATCGTGTCCGGGTCGCCGGGTTCGGGCCGAACGACGCCGACACCGACGGGCGGGGCGTCGGTCATGTGTACCCAATGGGGAGCCGGTTCGTAGGGCGAGTACAGGCCGATACCCTGCTCGCTGGCCGACAGAGCCTCGACCTGTCCGTCGGCGTCGTAGTCATCGAGTTCGAAGAACACCGATCGGCCGTTGGGCACGTCGTTTTCCCAGGCCAGTTCGCCGCTGACCACGTCCCACCACTGCAAGGGTACGTTCCCCGGCCAGGGCACGTCGGAACGGATGGCCAGTCCGCCCGCGCCGGGCAGCGCTGCCGGTATGGGGCGGATCTGCGTGAAGTGCCCGCCTCGGCGGAACACGCCCAGGACCTGGCCGTTCGGCGTCAGGCGGGTCGTAAACCAGTATGAAGTAAAAAGAACCTCGGGCTCCCACGACGTCCATGGCCACCATGCGCTCATCCCGTAGACGGCGGCCCCGTCGCCGAAGTATCGGCCGCCGGTCTCCGCGCGCATCAGGCGGTAGTCCCTGGCCCATAACGGTGAACCGCTGGTGTCGAACACCTCGACCACGCGATCCAGTCGGCTGACGAACACTTCCTTATGGCGGTCCCCGTCGAGATCGGACGCGTCGAGGGCAAGAATTCCCGCGGGGAAATGTCGTTTCCACGCGAGCGAGCCGTCGCTTCGAAGCACGGCCAGGCTGCCGCCGGGGGTCCAGGTCAGGACTTCGTCGATACCGTCACCGTCGAGGTCCAGGCATCGCAGTTCGACCGGAACGCGCTGCAACTCACCGGCGGACCGCACCTGGACGTCGGAAATCACGAGCCGATCTCCGGGCCCGTCCAGGATTCGCACCCGAACCGCCTGGGCTCCTTCGTCGAGCCCCTGAGCGGAGTAGCACTCGAAAAGATAGCAATGGCCTTTGTACAGGTTGTGGAACGTGGGGCGTCGAGGCAGGTCCAGTTGGCGGGTGCGCCGATCCTCCCGGAAGTTGTCGTTGGTGAACGTCAGCTCGACGCGCAGGGTGCCGGGCGGCAGCGGGTCGGCCGTCTGGCCGATGGTATCGCCAAACAGGTCGATATCCGCGATCCGCACCTGGTCTGGCATTTCGAGGGTGAATTCGGAGCCTTGCAGGGGGGCCAGCACCGGCTCGGCTTCGGAAATAACCGAGGCCTGCGATTGGCGGCTTTCCATGAGCAGCTCGCTGCCTTGCCGTCCCATCAATCGCGGCTCGGCCCGCAGCAGAGGCATGATCCAATCCGTAGCCAGCAGGGCCAGGCCCTCGACGTTGGGCCGCTTGACGAATCGAACGCCGTCCACCAGGCCGCCGCGGACAGCCGGTCCGGAATCCTGCCAGACGGGGCTGGGGCCGAGCAGGGGGACGGTCTTCACATCGGCGGATCGCACGGCGGCGGCGGGCCGGTGGGCCGACGCCCACAGGCTGTCCAACGCGGCGGTCACACGGGCGGCCTCCTCGGGCTTGAGCGAGATTCTGCCGGTGTCCGTCGTCCAGGTGCCTCTGGCCAGTTCAAGCCGGGTTCCGCCGGTGAGCAGGATATCATGGGGCGTGACGAGAACGACGGCGGCATCGGAACGGATCGGGTCAGCCTCGACCCCCCGATCTCCCGCGGCCACCAGGGCCAGCGAGCCGTCCCGCGAGTCACGAACCAGGACAACGCCCGGTGCGAGCCGTCTCACCTCGTAGGCCCGGGGCTGCCGCGGTGTGGAGACGTAGAAGACGTTTTCAAAGACGACCGGGTCCGCCGGCTGAGCCTTCAGGGAACGCTTCTCCCGCAAAGTGGTCGGTCGCGTTGCGCCGTCGCGCTGCATCGGTCGGTCGCTGACCACGCCTTCGAGCGATCCGGGCAGGACGGTGAAGGTGATGTCGTCCTGGACGGCTTGCCAGCGGTCATCGACGAGCGTCGCCCAACTGGGCGTGCGCCAGTTGCAC
The DNA here is from genome assembly GCA_026647385.1 of Phycisphaerae bacterium. GTDB lineage: Bacteria > Planctomycetota > Phycisphaerae > UBA1845 > PWPN01 > JAPKGY01. Next base: position 2,668 of record JAPKGY010000097.1, read on the forward strand.
GAGAGGGAATACTGTCCGGGCTGATCCGCGCGGAGATGATCGATCACCGCGAAGAAGCGATCCTGCCAGACGACGAGGTTTCGCGTCCAGGTCATCCCCCGGCAATCCGGCAAGCGGCTGGCGGCCATGACCACGCCGCCGAAATTCGCGCTGGCGACCAACTCGCACGATGGTGCTATCGGCTGCTGGTTGGTCCCGTTGCTGACGTAGACGGCATTCTTGAAGTAGAGGGAGCGCCGACCCGTGTTGTGGACCAGCCACAGTCTGCCGGCATCCGTGCACCGGACGATCGCGTTCACGTCGATGGTGGTCAGCGTCGTGCCGGCGGAGCCCTGATGCAGCAGATAGAGGTCATCCACGTCGGGCCCGGCGCGGTAGCACAGCTTGTCGAACGCGAGATCGAGGGAGACGGGCCTGGCGAACAGGCCGAAGGGCCGATAGTTGTCCATGATCGAGGTGGTAATGAACTCGCCGGAGTTGATCCGGTCCATCTTGTAAGGAGTGAACCGGGCCACCCGCATGCCGGTGATCCAGTCCGGCTGGGGCGGGCGGGTATCCCGATCGGGCGAGGCGAACTGGTGCAGGCCCCAGGGGTGCAGCGAGCCCCAGGAATCGTTCAGGGAGGGGAATCGTTCGAGAATCCAGCGAAACGAGGGGTCCTGGTAGACGAACGCGCACGCGCCCATGAGCATGCCGGCATCGAGCGGGAACCGCTCCCATCCGGGCAGCGCGTCCCCGTACCCCTGTATTCCCGCGTACCATCCGAGGTTGTCGACGGTCATCACCAGCCGTTCGGCCGCCCGCCGGGCCAGGCCGTCCGTGAACCACTCGGATCGCCCGGCCTGCAGGGCGTAACTGGCGGCGTTCTGGGCGGAGTCAGCCGACTGGTAGTCGTCCTCGTCGTCCCAATAGTGCCGGAGCAAACCGTCGCAGTAGGCCGCGCCGTCGGCCAGCCAGTCGGCCACGAAGCCCCGGGCGACCGGGTCCGGGTGGCACAACTCGCTGATTCCGCGCATCAGGGTGTACCAGGCCAGACCGCCGGTCGTCTGGTGGCGATTACCGATCCCCTGTTCGGGTCGGATGCGATACCAGGCGTTCACATGCTCGATGGCGGTTTGATAGACGGCCTGATCGAGCCGGACGAGTTCATCGCGGGAGAAAACCGGACTGCAACTCACCCGCCGCCAGGCGGCGGCCAGGGTCTCCATCGTATAGTCGCCCACGGCGAAGCCGGCCGGGTCCCCCTTGCAGTCGAGAAACCGCAGGGCGGCCTCGCGGGACCGTCGGGCGAACAACTCGTCGCCCGTATAGAAATACAGATGCGCATTGCGGGTGAAGGCGCACTGGGCGGTATCGCACGAGTCGTCACCGCCCTTGCCGCAGGGATCGGACTGCGGATCCGGGGCCGCCGCCAGCCGGCGGGACAACTCGTCGCCGAGCTTTACTTCCAGAAGATAGGGCAGGGAACCGCCGGTTTGCCGGCTGAGCCGTTCGATGAGACGTTCGACGCCGGCAGCACAACCCTCCCACGTACTCCCACCGACCATCAGACAGTTGCTCGGCCATCCGAAGGGGCGAACGATCGTTCGCAGTTCGTATCCCGCGCCGCCGGGGTACCGCGCGTCGCAGTACGTGTAGTAGCTCGTATAGAAAGGCAGAACGGCTCGATTGGTGTTGAGGTCGCCCAGGAGAATCAGGGTTTTGGCCCGCAGGTCCGCTCGAATCGGCCCCAGGCGATCGCGAACCGCCTCCGCATCCGGCACGACCGGGACGCGGTCGGCCCCCAGGCGTTGGATGGCCTCGGCAAGGCGGTCGGCCAGTTCCCGCCAGCGCTGATCCGCCGCTGGGCAGATGATCGCACAGGCTGCGCGACCGTCGATCGTCAAGGGCAGGTCGGTCCGGCAGGTGCGTTCGAGCATTCGGCCGTACCGGGCCTCCGGGCCTTCCGTCGCCCGCACGGATATGCCCGCCATCGTCGATAACAGCACGCCGAGCAACCCAAACCAGCGAGATCCATGCATCTGGCGCACCGGTCACCTCCCGATTTCCAGGCCCGCCGATCAATGGTAAGATTGTGCTCACGATCACGCAAACCGGCAGGTCGGCGGGGATGCGACGGACTCCAGGCCCCGTGCGAAACGAAATGCTGAAGTGAGGATTCAGGCCGATGGATTTCGCCGAGTTGCTGAAGTTGTACCGGACGACGTTGCTCGACGATGTCGTTCCGTTCTGGACGCGTTATGCGATCGATCCCGCGGGCGGGATCAACAGTTGCATCACCGACGAAGGCGTGGTGGTCAGCCGGGACAAATGGAGTTGGTCCCAGTGGCGGGCGGTCTGGGTCTTCAGCAAGCTTTACAACCGGATCGAGCCGCGTCCGGAATGGCTCCGGATCGCCACGAGCATCTGCGACTTTCTGACCGGCAGCGGGCCTCTGGACAATGGGCATTGGCCCCTCCTGCTGGATGGCGGCGGGCAGGTTCTCCGCGGGTATGAGTCGATCTACGCCGACGGCTTCGCGATCTACGCCCTGGCGGAACTCTACCGGGCGACGCACGAACAGAGCGTGATCGACCTGGCCATGGAAACGTTCCAGGCGACCGAGACGGCTATCAACGCCGCGTCGCCGCCGCCGGCGTGGCCTTATCCGATCAGGGAAGGCTGCATCGCCCACGGCATCAGCATGTTGTTTTCGCTGGCCTACCACGAACTCGCCCTGGTTACCGGCGACGGGGTGGTCCGGGCGGCGGCGGACACGCATCATCACCGGGTCATGAAGACGTTCCTGCGAGAGGACCGCGGCCTGGTGCTGGAATGCCTCTATCGCGATGGGAGCGAGTACCCTCCGCCGGAAGGTACGGTGGTCCTCCCGGGTCATGCGATCGAGTCGATGTACTTCCAGATTCACATCGCCCGCGAGGCTGACAACCAGGCGACGATCAAGCGGGCCATCCAGGCGATCCGCCGACATCTGGAAGTCGGGTGGGACGGCGAGTACGGCGGGCTGTTCCTGGCGGTGGATGCCGATGGGCGGCCCGAAGTCGCTTGGCGGTACCCGGACAGCAAACTGTGGTGGCCGCACACCGAGTCGCTCTACGCCACGCTCCTGGCCCACGAGATGGGTGGTGAGCCCTGGTGCCTGGAGTGGTACCAAAAGCTCCACGACTACAGTTTCTCGCATTACCCCGTGAAGCAGTACGGCGAATGGACCCAGAAGCTCGATCGCCACGGGCAAATCATCAAGGACGTGGTGGCCCTGCCGGTCAAGGATCCGTTCCACCTGCCGCGGGCCCTGATCTACGGCATCGACGTGCTCGAACGACTGGTCTCGTCGGAGCGGGGGGCAACCTCGGGCAAGCCGAAAACCGTCCGGCCACGCCGTTCCAGGGGTGCCTGAGAGGGTGTGTGAGGGTCCCCGGGCTTCTCACGCACCCTCAAAGACCGGCGAAGGAATCCTTGCCCAGGTCGCCCCATCCGAACGGGCACATACCCCGCGGGCGGATGACGGCTCGCCGGTTTCGGCGGTAGGGTCCAGGCTGTAGAATGGTGGCCTGGAAGTGATTCCAGTCCACTCATCTCAGCGAGGCGCCGGGTGGCAAAACGAGTTGGCAAACATCGAAGCGCGCGGGCTGGGTCGAAGTCGCCGCGTCCGGAGTTGACGGACCGAAAGGCGTCACCCGCAGGCGATGGCATGGCCGGCATTATTCTGTGCGGCGGCAAAGGCAGCCGCATGGGACGGACCCGCACCCATAAAGTCTGCGAGCCGATCGCCGGAAGACCGGCCGCGGTTCGGCTGATCGATACGTTACGGGCGGAGGGTGTGGACCCGCTGGTCGTAGTGGTGGGGCACAATGCCGGCCCGGTCGTGCAAACCATCGGCTCGTCGCACACCGATGTGATTTTCGTCTATCAGCGGGACCGACTGGGCACCGGTCACGCAGCCAGAATCGGCGTCGAGGCTCTGGCGAAGCTCGACTACAAAGGACCCGTACTGGTCACCATGGGCGACAAGTGGCTTGCTCCCGGATTGGTCCAGGCGGCCCGGGAACGGCTCACCTCCGCAAAGGCCGACCTCCTGGCGGTTACGACGCCGAAGCGACCGGAGAGTTCCGCCGGCAGACTGGTGAATCTCCCCGGCCGGGGAATCGTCGGGATTGTCGAGCGCCGCGACATCGAGCGTTCTCGCGTGTTGCGCGCCTGGTCGGAACTGGCGGGCTCGCGGGATACCCTGCCCAAGGGGTTGCTCCGGCGAATCGGGCTCGAGCGAATCAAACCGGCCGTCAAACTCTGGCGAGCCCTGGGGCCGCTGGCCGGCTTCTCCCGGGGTACCGGGATGGTTCAGTCATCCGAACTGCAACAGGCGTTACGCGAGGTCGGCCTGGATATTCGGGTGGGTGGAACGACGCTCAGTCCAGCCGGAATCGAGCAGGCCAGTTCGACGGTCAACGAGTCGGTCTATATCGGCGACCTCGAGGTGTTGCAGGCGGGTCTTTGCCGAGTAGGGCGTGCCAACGCCCAGGACGAGTATTATCTGACCGATTTGATCGAGATCATCAGCCGAGGGCTTCCTCTGTCGGACGGGCGGCAGGCCGGCCGCGTCGTGGAGTACGAAGTCACCCGCGACCAGGTCATGGCTTTCAATACGCGAGCCGAACTGCAGCGTATCGAGGAGCACGTTCACGAACAGGAACGTAAATCGGGAATCGAGGCGGCGCTCCAGCGAGCGGCCCCGTATCGGCGCACGCCCGAGCGGTGGCTGGCGACTCTCCAGCCCGGCTCCGTGCGAACGCGCAGGCTCGTGCAGAGGACGTATGGCATCGACGGAGCGGCGGCCAGTGCGCGCGTCCGCCCCCTGCGGAACGTCCTGCGTCTGTGGGCACGCGCTTACGGCGACCACCGCAAGGTCTTCCTCATCCGCGCTCCGGGGCGACTGAACCTGATGGGGCGACACATCGACCATCAGGGCGGTTTCGCGCACTCGATGGCCCTGGATTGCGAAATCGTGATGGCCGTCGGGCCTCGACGGGACGACGTGATCCGGCTGACCAACGCGGACCCCGTGGCGTTCCCGACTCGCGAACTGGTGGTCGGCGACTGGCTTCAGGCCCTGCGAACGTCCGACTGGCTTGCCTTCGTCGACGGACCGGTGGTGCGGACGCACCTGATGTCCACGGCCGGCGATTGGAGCAACTACGTCCTCGCGTCGGTCTTGTATCAACAATTCCGGCACCGGGGTCGACGGCTCTGCGGCATGGACGTGGCGGTCAGCGGCAACATACCCATGGCCGCCGGTCTTTCGAGCAGTTCCGCCCTGGTCGTGGCGGCCATGGAAGCCATCCTGGCGGTCAACGGCATCGAGATGAACGAGTCGGAGGTCGTGTCCGCCTGCGGCCAGGCCGAGTGGTTTGTCGGCTCGCGCGGCGGCGCGGCTGACCATGCCGCCATCCGGCTGGGCCAGGCCGGCCGGGTCGCGCGGATGGGCTTCCACCCGTTCACGCTGTCGCGGCACGTGCACCTTCCGCCCGAAGCGGCCATCCTCGTCGCCTATAGCGGTCAGCACGCGGTCAAAAGCGCCGGTGCTCGCGACCGACTCAACGAGCGCGTTGCCTGTTACCGGCTGGGGATCCTGTTGATGCAGCAACGGTATCCCCGCCTGGCCAGGCGAACCGAGTACATCCGCGACCTGATCCCCGCC
>JAPKGY010000970.1 GCA_026647385.1 Phycisphaerae bacterium
CCGGGCCCCGCGCCGATCAAATAGACGAATTGCCTCCTGGCGAGCCCCACGCAATCCGATCCGCCCCGGCAGAGCAACCTGCGGGGCGGTTTCGTTTGGGCCGCGACTTTCAAGCCGGACGCGACGACGGTAAGATGTCGGTGCGCCAGGTCGCGGATCCCGCGGCACCAGAAGGAGGACGGCATGCGATTGGCCACCTGCAATGAGCCGTGGCGGGACATCCCTGTCGAAAGAGTCTTCGGCATCGCGGCCGAACTGGGTTACGACGGGGTTGAGATCGCCCCGTTCACCCTGGCCGAACACGTGGCGGACATCTCCGCCGACCGGCGCCGTCAGATCGCGCGGGCAGCGGCCGACGCGGGCGTAGCCATCCCCGGCCTGCACTGGCTGTTCGTGTCCCCCAAGGGCCTGCACCTGACCACGTCCGACGCCTTGGTCCGGGCGAAGTCGGCTGATTACCTGAAACGTCTGGCGGATCTGTGTGCCGATCTGGGCGGAAGCGTGATGACGTTCGGCTCGCCCAAGCAACGGGACGTCGTTTTGCCGGTGACCTACGCCGAAGCCTGGGCTCGGGCGAAGGAGGTCTTTCTGGCGGCGGCGGATACGCTGGCTTCGCGTGGGGTGACCCTGTGCATCGAGGCGTTGGCCCCGGCGGAGACCAACTTCATCCGGACACTCGACGAATCGACCCGGCTGGCGGACGAGATTGGGCATCCGAACATCGACGTCATGATCGACTGCAAGGCGATGAGCACCATGCCGGACGGGCTGATCGGGACGATCCGCCGGTTCGGCCAGCGAGCGAAGCACTTTCACGCGAACGAGGCGGGCGGCAAGGGCGTGGGCATGCCCGTCGGGCCCAACGAGCCGCCGCCCATCGATCTGGAGGGAGCCATGAAGGCCCTGATCGAGTCTGGATACGACCGCTGGATCTCGGTGGAGCCCTTCGACTACAACCCGGATCCGACGACGGTCGCCCGGACCTCGATCCGGGCCCTGAAGGATGCGTTGGCTGCGGCCCGAGCATAAAGGGAGAATGACCCGTGCGAATGACCAGCATTTCACTCCAAACAATTCTCGTGACCGCGATCGTGACTGCTCTGGCCCATCAGGCCTGGGCAGGAGCCGCGTGCTGCTCGATTCCCCCCGCGGGCCCGGTGTGCGTCAAGCCGCCCCGGGAGGTCGAGCCTTCCAAGGATTACCGCTTCCAGACGCCGGCGGGCCCCCTCGTCGCTCAGACGGACGCGGAGGGGCGGCTCTGGTCCTGGGGCCGTGCGGTCAAGCAGGACGGCTCGACGGTGTTGAAACCGTCCGCATGGCCGACCGACCGGCCCGACGCCGGGGTGAAGGTCGCGCAGGTCCGGGACGGACTGATCGAGGTCAGAATCGACGGGCAGCCTTTCACCGAATTCCACTGGGGCGGCGACGAGCCCAAGCCCTACCTCTGGCCGGTGATCGGCCCGACCGGCAAGGCGGTCACGCGGGCTTACCCGATGAAGGACCTCGAGGGGGAGCGCAAGGACCACCCCCACCACCGCTCGATCTGGGCGGCCTGGGGCGATGTCCGCACGACCGACCCCAGCCAGCCTGGATCCAATTACTGGCACCAGGCGAAGAACCCGGCTGAGCAAGACCGCCAGATCGTCCGCAGGATTGTCAAGATCGTCAGCGGGCCGGTCTTCGGTGCCACGGCTTATATGAGGTACAGCATTCCTGTACCGAAAAGATGTGAACAAGACCAGGGTGGTCACCACGCTTCTTTAAGATTTCTGC
>JAPKGY010000971.1 GCA_026647385.1 Phycisphaerae bacterium
GCCCAAGGCGGAGGCTGCCTGTCGCAAGCTGCGGCGGATCAACAGCGAGGTGACGGTCGAGCCGATCGTCGATGATGTGAATCACCGCAACATCGACGAACTGACCGAGGGTGCGGCGTTGATCCTCGATGCGACGGACAATTTCGAGACTCGTTTTCTGATCAACGACCTGGCGGTCAAGACGGACCGGCCTTGGGTTTACGGAGCGTGCGTGGGATCGACGGGAATGGCTTTGCCGATCCTGCCGCATGAGACGCCGTGCCTGCGATGCGTGTTCGAGGAAGCTCCGCCGGCGGAGTTGAATCCGACGTGCGAGACAGCCGGTATTCTCGGGCCGGTCGTGGCGCTCGTGGCTGCCCATCAGGCGATGGAGGCGATGAAGATTCTTGCCGGCCGGCGCGAGGCGGTGGATCGTCGGCTGTTGACGTTCGATGCCTGGACGGGTCGGGCGTCGCGCGTCGCCGTTCAGAAGGCCTTCGATGCGGGGGATTGCCCGTGCTGCAAAGACGGACGATACGAGTTCCTCGAAGGCAAGTTTGCAGGCCGAACGGTGACCCTGTGCGGCCGAAACGCGGTCCAGGTCTTCCCGGGTCGGGCGATGGCGGTCGATTTCGCGGTCCTGGCGGATCGGCTGCGACCGATCGCCCGCGCTGAGCCGCGATTCAATCCACTTCTGCTGAAGGTGGCGATCGACGACTACGAGCTGACCGTTTTTGCCGATGGCCGGGCGCTGGTCAAAGGCACCTCGAAACCGGAAGAAGCCCGAGCGGTATACTCCCGCTACATCGGGGCGTGACGCCGGTCGCGGGCCGGTCGGTTTGCCGGCCGCCCGGTGGCCGGCGACTCCCCATGTGCCGATAACTATCCGGTCAGCATTGCGTTTTGCTCTCCCGACGACCAGGCGATCGTGGGTTTGATCGAGGGGGCTTCCTTCGATACCCCAAATTGCTTTTTACGACAAGACGCCCGCAAACCGACCGATGTACCAGCAGAAGGTGCAGCGCTTCGGGCTGCGCTTGTTCTGGGACCTTTGTCTGTGGGGGAGACGGCCCATGTTGGACCCGTTACGCATCTGTCTATTTGACGCCGAGCAATCGCCGGAGGTCCGTTTCCGCGAGCCCTTCGAGCACCTCAAGAACGTCTATCTGGTCAGTGAGACCGGCTCCTGGGATGAACTGAAAGAGCATCTGCGCCTGAAGCGGCTGGATGTGGTGGCGGTCAATCTCGGCGAGGAGAAGGAACAAGGTCTGACGATCGTGCAGCGGATCACGGAGCGGGCTCCGGGTGTGGCCGTGCTGGGCGTGAGCCGGCGGGGCGATCCGCAGACCATCATCGCCGCGATGCGGACGGGGTGCAGTCAGTTCGTGACCTGGCCCATCGATATCCACGATCTGACGGAGGCCGTCGATCGCATCCGGGCGACCCGTGTGCGTGCCGTCCAGACCTCGAGGCGCGTGTGCGTCGTCGGCGCCGCCGGCGGGGCCGGTGCGACCACGATCGCCTGCAACCTGGCGATCGAGCTGGCCCATCTGGCCGGTCGTCGCAGCGCGCTGGTCGACATGAACCTCGAATACGGAGACGTCTGCTCCTGCTTTGACGTCCATCCGAGCTACGGCATCGCCGACGTGTGCCGACAGGGCGTGGAGGTCGATCGGGTGTTGCTGGAGAAGGCGATGCACGAACTGCCCTGCAACGTCTCGATCTTCGTTGATGGACTGCGTGTATTCCAGCCCGTCCCGGCGATGTTCTTCGTACGCGGGACCCC
>JAPKGY010000972.1 GCA_026647385.1 Phycisphaerae bacterium
CCCCGGCGCATCGGTGAAGGTGTTGGCTACCGGTTGCTGCGGGATGGCCGGTGCGTTCGGGATGCTCGAGAGCAAGTACGAACTGTCCAAGGCGGTCGCCCAGCCGTTGGTGGATCAGATCCACGCGCTGCCGCCGGACACGCACCTGATCGCCTCGGGCACGAGTTGCCGGCACCAGATCACCCACCTGACGAAGGCTACGCCCCTGCACATGGCCGAGCTGCTGGCGATGGCGGTGGAGTGAGGGTATTGACTATCGATTGGAGGCATCCGAAGTTCGGTGGCGAGAGTCCCTGGTCCAGGTGGCAAGGGTCGCCTTGATGACTCGCCGTGGCGAACTAACTCGTTAGCCCGCGGCTCTTGCAGGCGGGACACGGGCTAACAAGTTGGCCCATGAAACGATGGAATAAGCCACCCAACCTGCCGGTCCATGCCACTCGTTTGCGGATGCACCCCTATCTATTTCGCCACTTGACCTGGAATTCCACTTCCTCCGCGCCGTCCTCGCATTCGTGCTCGACGGAAATGGTTGCGTGGGGGGGAATGGCGACGCGCTGTCCGGCGATCTGGATGCGGAAGGGCCTGTCGTTTTCGATGGCGTCGGCCAGTCGGCGGAGTTTGGCGACGAACTGACTGATGGGATAGGCTTTTTCGACGTCGCGCGATTTTCGCTTTTTGCGTTTCATCAGACACGCCTCCTTCGATGGCTGCGTCAAGGTCAGACCATTGCTTCGATCAGGCTCCGCATCGCGCCGTCAAGGTGCCCGCGGTACGGACCGACTCGCGGGCGCGGTGGTCGGGTTGCCGACGGTAATAAGGGCGAGCTTCGGGTCCGCAGGCCGAGGCGCTGGGGGCCGCGGACGCGGTTCGGGCGGCGCCGAGGCGTGAGCCGCCGGGGATGCCGGGCGATTCTTCGGCGCGGGGGCGGCGGATCGCTGCTCGGCACGCGTGGCGGCTCGCGAGCGGTGTACGAGGATCGGAGCGACCAGATCGCGGATGTGCGAACGGCTGATACTGCCGGCGTGCCGAAGCTTAAGAGGACCAATAAGCGGTTCGGGATACCAGCGGATGTTATGTACCTTCCGGGCATAGAGGTCGCGAGTCGCCTGAGAGGCGCCGAAAGGCATGCGCGCACCCCAGATACCCGCCGGCGAATTGCTGCGGGACGAGCGATCGACCGTGCCAACGAGCGGCACGACTTCAGCCAGAATCGGATCGTCGGGCGACCAGAAGAAGTAGATCCCGCCGTTTACGCGGCGCAGCGCGACGGTCAGGTCGTAGTCGGCGGACAGGCTCGAACTCAGCATCACGACGTTCTGCACCCTGTACTTCGGATCGAGCGATTCAAGGGCAAAAACGATGATGCCCGTACCGGCGCTGAGCCCGATAAGATTCACTTCGCCGTTGGGCCGCATGTCGAGAAACTGCCTGATCCGGGCGGCGAGCTTGTGCCCCTCCCGCCGGTTGTGGTTCACGGAAACCTGATCGACGATCGCACCGAGGTAGGTCGTCCAGATATAGTGTTCGACGTGCCCTTCGTACCCTCCGTCGGCCAGGCCGAGCGGCACGGATTCCTTGCCGAAGCCGTAGTTGCCTGCGCCGTCGAGGTAGAAGGTCCGCTGATCGTCGCGTGTCCCGACCTGCACGAGGGTCGGCCGACTTCCGAGGATACAACCGGGCGCGCACGCCAAAAGCAGACCGACCATCGCGAGCCACTGAAAACGATGAACCTTCATACTCCTCTCCGAGG
>JAPKGY010000973.1 GCA_026647385.1 Phycisphaerae bacterium
ACCCTCGTCCACGCCGAACACAAAGGCAAATCCGGGCTCATTGTTGCGGTAATTGAAATTGGGCCATTTTGCCCGATCATAGGCGCGCACCGGAATATCATAGACCCAGGCGGGAACCCTGTTCGCATCCGGCGACCGCGAATCCTATGAGGCCGGCGGTCGCCTGGCGATTTACGATTACCCATCCGGGGGCCCCTTATCGTTGAACCACTTCATCCAGATGCCGAGTTCATCGCCGAATTGGTGGGGACCTGAGGGTCTGAGCTTCAACATGGCGGGTCGCGGCTATGGGGGCGGAGCCAACATGCTGGTCTCGGTTGACCGGGACGCCGATCAGGCGGGTATCATTGACCTGGCTTCCGGGAGTATAAGCGGCAGACTCGGTATCGCCGTCGCGGAGGACCTGACCTTCCTGCCCGGGCTGGAACAGTTTGCGATCCTCCGGGCTTCGGGGAGCGCGATTGAAGTGGCTTACCGCGATTTGAACATGTTCGCGACAGGACAGCAGTTCCCCGTGGCCGCGGGCACGAACGGCCTGGTCGGAGTGAGCGCCTCGTTCGGATCATGGTTCACTTGCATGGAACAATCCACTGAGATTCTGGTTGCTGTCACCAAGGCGAGCCCCGGAAACGCGATCCTCGTCTACGACCTGACCGGCAGGCAGATCGGGCCTCAACACGACTTGCCGGTGCTGCCCAAAGCCCGAATTCCCCTGGGCGGACCGTTCTATATGCTTCTTCCGGCTTTCGGCACCGTGGAAGCCATCGCGGCGGACGAGGCCAACAAGGTGCTGTTCATCGGGGACGAGAACAACACGATGATTCACGTTCTGACGCTCGGTCCTCCGGCCGCCGATCTGGATCACGATGCCGACGTGGACCAGGCGGACATGTCTGTTTTCGATCACTGTTTCACCGGAGCATCGGTCCCCTACGACCCTGGATCCCTACCAGCCGGCTGCACCGCAATCGCGGACGCAACCGGCAGAATACCGGCCGACCTGGACCGGGATGGCGACGTGGATCACGCGGATTTCGGTCTTTTTCAGCGGTGCTACAGCGGCGCGGATGAGCCGGCAGATCCGTGTTGCGCGGATTGATTCCGCGGCAAGGGCCTTATGCGTCCGCGCCGCGAGAAGCCGATGGGAAACCCGTGGCGGTCGCGCCTGTCGTGGGCGTCCTGACGAAAGCACTTTGCCGGCCCGGGATGCCGCCTCATCCTCGAGGGGATCATGGCGAAAACCTGCGGCCTCGCGTAGGCGGTCGGCCAGCAGAACTCGCGCGCCCTCAATCGAGCGGCGAAAATACTCGCCGGCTATCGGGGTTTCGACACCCGGGCTTGCGCAAGCGACCTGTAAGCCATGGCCCTGCGGTTTCCGTAAGCGCATGCCATCACATGGGTTACGGATGTTTAACTGAAACCGCGGGCACCTTTTGCCCTTTGGCACACCGGATGCCCGTTGCCGAACGGAAGCCCGGATTCCCGGGTGAGCGGGGCGTTGATACGGACCGGGTGTCCCATGTTGACCTGAGGCCTTCAGTTTGTCGTATCGGGGCTGGTTGTACCCATCCTTCTGACACGCAAACCGCGGCGGATGGGACGGTCGACCACATCGGGGGCCTGAAGGTATTGGCCTCGTCGGAGTTCACGCAGTGGAAACCGAGACTGTTTTGCACGTCGCATTGTTCAGCGGAATACTCGGATTCGCGGCGTTCTGCGCATCCTATGCGTTCCAC
>JAPKGY010000974.1 GCA_026647385.1 Phycisphaerae bacterium
GTAAACACGGTAGGTGGTTGTAATGATGTATTTACCTTGCCTATTACTATTTTTCCTGAACCAACCGCTAATTTTAATTTCAGCAATGTTTGCGAAGGGAATGCCACAAACTTTACCGATGCATCTGTTCCAGTCGCTCACGCGCTGCCTGCCGGGCGTGCAAGGCGCGTCCCTCTTCGGGTGGCTGACCGCTCTTTACGAGCGCTGGCGGACAGTGGATGAGGCGGCGATCCACGAGGCTGCCCTCGCGAGCCTGGCCGAGCTGGCCCTGTCCGGCTGTACCACCACGAGCGATCAGCACTATCTCTTCCCAGCGAACCGGGGGGTCCGCCTCGATGCGATCGTCGAGGCGGCCGACGCCGTCGGCCTGCGTATCCACGCCGGACGGGGCAGCATGACCCTGGGCAAGTCCAATGGCGGGCTGCCGCCCGACACGTGCTGCGAAAACGACGATGCGGTCCTGGCTGACTGCGAACGGGTGATCGACCGGTATCACGATCCCAAACCTCACGCGATGCGCCGCATCGATCTGGCTCCCTGCTCGCCGTTCAACATCACGCCGGAACTCTTCGCAGCCACGCGAGAATTGGCCTCGCGCCGCGGAGTCCTGCTTCACACGCACGCAGCCGAGACTCTCGATGAAGAGCGATTCTGCCTCGAGCGGTTCGGCCTGCGTCCGATCGCCTACCTCGAACGCCACGGCTGGCTCGGCGAGGACGTCTGCCTCGCCCATTGCGTGCACCTCAACGACGCGGAGATCGACCTGCTCGCCCGCACGCGAACCACCGTCGCGCATTGTCCGTCGTCGAACATGCGTCTGGGCAGCGGGATCGCTCGGGTCCGCCGTATGCTCGACGCGGGTGTGCGAGTCGGGCTCGGGGTCGACGGGAGCAGCAGCAACGATGGGGGCAACCTGCCAGCTGAGGCCCGGTTGGCCGTGCTGCTGCAACGAGTGGGCGGGCATTCGGGCGGTCTGGCCGCCGCCGAGGCTTTCCGGATGCTCACCCTCGGGGGCGCGGAGGTGCTGCGCCGAGCCGAGCTTGGGCGGATCGAGCCGGGCGCCGCCGCCGACCTGGTGCTTTTCGACCACCGCGATCCAGCCTTCGCGGGAGCGTTCAGCCATGACCCTGTGGCTGCCCTGACGCTCGCTCAGCCGCCCCGGCCCCTGCACGTCTTCGTGGCCGGCCAGCCGGTCGTTCACTACGGTCGACTGACCCGCCTGGATTGGTCGCGGCATGCGGACGAGTTCGACCGGATGGTCCGGGCACGGTTTGGGGCAGGTTGACCGGGTACCGGGAATGGACGAAACCCCCTGCTGGGCGGACGGACTTCGGCAAAGCCGCAAGCGGACGAAGAGGTGGATGATTCGTCCCAGGCTTTTCGTTACAATGCCTGCCCCGGGGCCATAGGAGCTCCGATACGCAACCCCACGCAACGTTGAGGGAGAAACCATGATCAAGATTCTGGTCGCGGATCCGCTGGACAAGGAAGGCTTGAAGAAATTCGAGGAGGTCCCCGGCGTTCAGGCCGAGGTCCGCCCGGGCCTGAAGGAGGACGAACTGGCTGCCATCGTCGGCGGCTACGAGGGCATGATCGTCCGCTCCGGGGCCAAGGTCACCGCCAAGGTGCTGGCCAACCCGGGCAAACTCCGGGCAATTGCCCGCGCGGGCGTGGGGGTCGACAACATCGACCTGGCGGCGGCCACCCGGGCGGGCGTGCTGGTCATGAAC
>JAPKGY010000975.1 GCA_026647385.1 Phycisphaerae bacterium
GCAGGTGTGACTCGACGCCATTGCCTGGCGGTCAGGCGCGGACGATCCTTCTTCAGGCGGGTTGCCCCGGTTGGGCGGGTCGCCTCCGAGGCGATCGATGGCCAGGCCCGCGACGACGGCGGTGACGATCGCGGCGATCGGACGAATGACCGCCATGAACGGTCCGAGCAGCGCGTACGAGGCCGCGATGGAGTCCACTCCCGTTTCCGGCGTGCTGACCAGAAAGCTCGCCGTGGCACCCCGGCTGGCGCCTTGCCGGCGGATGGCCGACGCGACCGGAATCACGCTGCACGAACACAGCGGCAGCGGAGCGCCGATCAGCGCAGCCTTGAGCACGCCGCCCAGGCCGGGCTTGCCCAGGTGCCGGGTCACCTTGTCGACCGGCACCAGGACGTGAATGAACCCAGCCACCAGAAAACCCGCGACGAGCCAGGGCCCCGCCTGGACCAGAACGTCCCACGTCTGCAAGAGCCAATCCGTCAGGAAGCTCACATCAACTCCTTCCGCTGCCGGAGAATCCCCGCAAAGCCACTACCTCCATCTTAGGCCCCCCGGCCCGTTTCCACAGCCCCGACTTGTGTGAATTCGAGGCTCCAGCCGGTTCAGCTTTGTCGGAGCCCGGAACGGACTTGTCCCGGCGCAGTCCACCGCAGCGGACGAAGCCGGAAGCGACGGGTCAGTCCGCCATGCGGGCCGCATTTCAGGTGAAACTCGGCGAACTCGTCACGCCCTGGCCCCGCTGCGAGAAGGCACCCGAACGGCCAGGTGCCGCCGGAATCCTCATTACATTACGCGGAAGGCGTTTTTGCCGGTATAATAACGCATGGCGGAGTGGGCGAGGCGATCGCTCGGTTTGTGGTTCGCCGCAGGCCGGGAGGAAAGTCCGAACTGGGCAGGGCACGGTGGTCGCTAACGGCGACCCGGAGCAATCCGAGGGACAGTGCCACAGAAAACATACCGCCCTTGACGCGTCGTGCCGAGCTTCGCTCGGGCGCCCGGCTTGCGGCTGTCCTGCGAAGCAAGACACGACGCGTCAAGGGTAAGGGTGAAATGGTGCGGTAAGAGCGCACCGCGTCGCCGGTGACGGCGATGGCACGGCAAACCCCACCGCCAGCAAGCCCAAATAAGCAGCGAGAGGCGGCCCGTCTCGTTCGAGCTGCGGGTAGGGCGCTCGAGCGGCCTGGCAACAGGTCGCCCAGATGAATGATCGCCACCCTTGACCCGTGACGCGGGCTTCGCCCGTAAGCCGTCGGCTTTGACGCGAAGCGTCCGTCACGGGTCAAGGGTAACAGAATTCGGCTTATTCGCCCGCTCCGCCTTCAATGCAGTCATCGCCCCCCCGGCGCGGGTTCGGGCCGCTTGGGTGGATGCAAGCGGTCTTGTTCAGGCACGCCAGGGTTCATCTTTCCGTCTGCGGAGCTGACAGGGACCCTGTCATTCTGGCACGGTTTCACCGTTTCCGGCAACCCATCGATCACTCATAAAGCCTTTTCTGGTAAGGGATTGCGGCGCTCCAGCCTCTGGCACGGCCGTTGCTAACGGTCCGGTTGAGACTCGGACCGACCGGTCGAGACCCGACCGGACTGAACAAAGGAGGTATTCCAATGCTGTCGCGATGGGGTAACGGCTTGCAATCGATCGATCGACTTCGTGGCGAGATGGACCGGCTGTTCGAGAACCTGGCCGGCGGGCTCGCGCCGTGGACGGACCTGGTCGG
>JAPKGY010000976.1 GCA_026647385.1 Phycisphaerae bacterium
GATCCGTCCTCCCCGGTCACGAAGCCCTGCATCATTTCCCGCAGGCGCTTCCGCCCGCGGTGCAGGTACGTTCGGACCGTGTTTTCGGGGACCTCCAGCACTTCCGCGATTTCGGCGTACGGCATCTGATGGAAGTGAAACAGCACGATGGCCGTCCGCTGCGATTCGTTCAGTCTTCCAAGCCAGTACTCCCACGCCTTCGCGTTCGTCTCGACCGGATCGGCCGGCGCTTCGCTTTCCTGACGCTCCGGCCAGTCCTCCCGCTGCCGGTCCGCCACTTTCAGTTTCAGCACCCGCTCGCGCTGCCGGCTCCGAAGCCGGTTGATCGCCAAGTTCGTCGCGATCTTGAGCAGCCAGTTGCGGAACGAGTGGCTCAGGTCGTACAGGTACAGCCGCTCAAAGGCCCGCAGAAAGGTCTCCTGGGCGACGTCCTCCGCGTCGGCCCCGTTGCACAGGATTCGCCGGGCGACCGCGTACACACCGGGCAGGTACCGATCCACGAGCACATCAAATGCCCGGGTATCCCCCTGGCAGACGGTGCGAACCAAGTCGCTGTCGGCCGGCATGTCCGCGTCAGGTGGCACGCTGTAAATCCCATATCCCGTCAGCCCTGCATCCGGCTCACCCCGTCACCGACCTCACCCTAACTACACCCGCAAGGCCAGGGGAGTTTCAGGGCCGACGGTCTCTATTCGGCGGTTTTCCGTCAGTGGCTGCCGGTGCGCAAGCCGAGGCAGACCGGGCCGGCAAGAGGATAGGCTACCGGGTTTTCGGAACTCAGGGTAGGCGACTGTCTTCCGCGTGCTATTGGCGATCGCCGTAGAAGGACCGGAGCGACCGCCGACCCTTTGGCCAAGCCGCCTCGCTAACCCCCGGTCCACCGACCGGAAAGGGAGCGGAATCGGCGACGAAATCATGCGCCCGTGACCGGGGCGGCGTAGCGCTCCAGGCAGACTGCACGGAAGACGACTTTACCAGCACTCCTTGCCTGCCAGCATACGGCTTTAGTCGGCTGCCGTCGTCTTGGACCGAGCGTCCACCTGGAAGATGGCTGAAACACCCTCGACGTGGCCGTTAAAGAAGACGCTTTGATAATCGGGCGCGAATCGGGCTTGATCCTCCGTGCGCGGATGGCTCGTCACGCGTTTACAGAGTCGGGTCTTGCTCCATTCTCCCTTTCCCAGCAGGCGGTAATGGTTGATGAACCCGTCGCTCCACATCCCATCACCGACCAGGTCGCGGCCTCCCGGCTTGCTGCAGAAGTGAAAGTTCCATTCGCTGGCCGGCAGGACCTGCTCTCTCGATCCGGTGCGCCGGTCCCATCGCCAGTGGCTCCAGGGGGCCGGGTGCGACCACTCGTCGTTGTGAAAGATGAAATCGCCGTCGGGCGACCAGAAATGATGGGCTCCGCCTTCGGCGACCCGTTGGCGGTCCGAGCCGTCGGTGCGCATGACATGAACGGAATTGCCCGTGCGTTGCATGACGCCCTGGTCAACGTAGGTAAACAAGGTCGGATCGACCGGCGAGCACTGGAGATGATCCACCCAACTGTTGAGCCAATAGAACTCCCGGACCTGGCCGGATTGCAGATCGACCGTAAACAGACGATTCTTGAGGTGCATCTTCCAGAGCTTGATTACCCAGTATCGATCGCTCCGATCGATCTGCGCGAGCTCCTTGTCGGTCATTTCAATGTGAACGCCGACCATGAACCGAC
>JAPKGY010000977.1 GCA_026647385.1 Phycisphaerae bacterium
GGGCGGTCATCGGGGCCGGCCGCGTGCCGGTGCGGATGGGGGTGAATGCGTTCTTCGCGATCCCGCCGGGTTGGCGGCGGGATGAGTTCCGGCCGATCCGGGCGGTGTTGATCGCCCGCCCGTCGCGGCCTGTGCGGACGGTCGGACGAGTTCCTCCACTTGTCACATTTCGACAAGTGGTTGCGTTGAGCCGCTCGCGATATCGCAGAACCGTCTGACGGTGAACACCGACGTGTTGGGCGATTGCCTCGTCACTCACATCCGCTCGCAGCTTCAGCCCCTTCGCCACCGCTTTGGCCTTATCCGCGTTGGTTCGGCGCAGGCCGTGCGTCTTGTTGGCCGCCAGGCTTTTCCATTGGGCCTCGGCCTGGAGGCCGGTCGTGACCGTCGCCCGGATCTGAGGCCGGTTCAGCTTCTTGTGGGCGAAGAACCGGTGGAACCCGTCTACGAGCCAGTACGCGGTCCCGTCGTGCACAACATCGACCGGCGGGAACTCCGCGCCGGCCTGTATCGCATCCGCGTACTCCTGCACGACGGCCTGGTCGATCGCCACGCGGGGCTGTGTGTCACCGTCGATCCGCAGAACTGCCATATCCAGAACTTGATCACTCATCTTCGAGGGCCTCCTTATGGGTTGGAACACAGGATTTCGTCTTCTGACATGAAAGCTCCAGCGTGCTGCTGCCTTCGTCGCTGATAGCGGCGCTTCCGCCGCCGGTGCCATTCATAAACCAACTGCCGATCGCGGATCGGCTGACACGAAGCCAGTAGAGCCTTGATAAATCGCGCGATCAGATCGCTCTCCGTCGCGAAGGACTTCCGGTAGTACACACCAAACGACCACAGCCGGAATCGCCTTTCCACGGTCAGCCAGGGCTCATCCGGTCCAGACTCCACCGCACAGGGGACATCGATCGACCGGCAGCCGCTCGATTCGCACATGCGCCTGGCCTCCCGCAGCCTGACATCCTCTCTGCGTGATCAACAGGTCGATCTGGCTGTCGTCCTCGTACATGCCGCCGTGCTGCAGCGCGTCGAGCAGTGCCTTCGGTGCGTTGTCCAGATCGCGCCGGCGCTGGTCGGGCGGATGCAGCGCGATGTGCACGGCCAGTTGGCCATCGAACCGCTCCGCCCTGGCGGCCAGGAGCATCGCGACCACCGTCTCGCGATACTGCCGCCCGCCCCGGCTGATCAGGGTCCGCGCGCCCACCCGCCGCCAGTAGTGGTTTACTGACGGCGGGTAAGGCAGCTCGTAGACGCGCGTCACCTTTTCCACGGCGGCGTCCCGTTGTTCGAGCCCGCCGAAACCGGGCGCGCGGTGACCGCCTCCTTGCGGTCGTAACCCTTGATGACGTTGGTGATCTCGCCGGTGTCCTTGCGCTTCTTGTGACCGACGGTGAGGATCAACGGCAGGTTGTGCAGTTCGACGCTGTCTTTCGGCGCCATCACCTGCACGGCCCGGCAGATCGCCGACAACTCGGCGCGGGCGATCTTGACCGTGGTGGCGTTGGCGTTCTCCAGGTTGAGCCGGGTCCAGAGCATCCGGCCCTTGAATTCGCCCTCCAGGATCTGGAAGGTGAACTGCAGGTACTTGCCGTCCCCCGATTTGGTGTCCTTCGTCTCCGACTCGCGCGCGACGTCTTCCTGAAGCCCATGCCGGTCGACGCGAACAGCGCACCCATCGAGAACCCCATGGTCACGCACGAGACCATCGAGT
>JAPKGY010000978.1 GCA_026647385.1 Phycisphaerae bacterium
CCACTGAGATTACGGGCATCGGTGACGCCGTCGGTGTAGAACACCAGCACCTCCTGCGCTTGCAGCGGTACGACCAGTTCCGAGCCAGGCACCGAACACCCATCCGATTACGATCCACCCGATCGAGCCCCACACGCGGATTCGCGAAAACCTGTCGTTCGGCCAATGATGGAAAACGATCGCATTCGACAGGGCGATGGTCGGCGCGTAGATGAGGTTGTAAATCAGCATGCCGACGAACACCTCGGCAAAACCAGTGAGCCGCGCGACAGCCAGAAGGATGATTCCGCCGAGGATGTGACTGACCGCCAGGAATCGCTGTGACGCGAACCAGCGGTCGGCGATCTGTCCTCCGAGGAACGGGGCGATGATCGACGCGATGGGCAAGGTCATGTAGATCAGCCCGATTCTCGCCTGGCTGGCGATGCCGTTTTCGGTGAACGCCTCAAGCCCGCCCAGGTGAACGTTCAGGATCGGTGCCCAGACCCCCCAGATCGCGTATTGGAGGAACATCATCAAGCCAAGGCGGAATTGAAGGGCGTTCATTGTGGCCTCCATCTCGGTTGGGAACCTTTCAGCCAGGGTTCCATGCCCGGTGCACGAATGATCTTCCGAACGGTTGCTCTTTGGCCGCCGACCGTAACAGGGCGGTCCGCCTTAAAGTGACTGATCCAGACCCCTTGTCGCAGCAAAGTAGCAGAAAGCCGGCGCCGTGAAAAGTCGCTTAAGCCACCCCCCTCGACGGGGGGGCCGGGAATCGGGGGCAGGTCTCCCGCAGGCGCGGCCGATCAATGCGGAACCGTCACTTCGAGGATCGTGGCCGGCGAGTCGACGTGGGCTTCGATCGCGATCATGTCCGCCGGCAGCAGGATAACGTTGCCCTTGATGAAAGCGGTTGGCTCGCGTCCTTCGATCTGGCCGACGCCCTCGAGAACGATCCAGACGATCGGCTGACCGCCGGCTAGCCGCCGGGTCGAACCGGCGGTCATTTCCACGCGGTCGATCACGAAGCAATCGCAAACGGTCAACCGCCGGATCCGGACGTCCCCGGTCGCCAGTTCCGTGACCGGCTGGAGCGACGACGGCTGCGGGTCGCCGAAGAAGATGCACTCCATCGCCTGATCCAGGTGCAGGGGGCGCGGCTGACCCGTGGACGGGTCGAAGCGGCCCCAGTCATACGTGCGGAAGGTGACGTCCGACGGAGTCTGAACCTCGGCGACCAAAACACCCTTACCCAGCGCGTGAACCGTGCCGCTCGGCAGGTAATGGCATTGTCCGGCTCGCACGGGGACTTTGCGGAGAATGCCGTCGATCCGGCCGGTGACCATCGCGTCGTGAAAGGCCCTGGGGCTCACGCCGGGTTCGAGGCCGTGGTAGATCGCCGCTTGGGGATCGGCCGCCAGAACGTACCAGGCCTCGTGCTTGACGCGGACGTGGCCCCCCATGTGTCGGGCGACCGCCTCCGTCGGGTGTACCTGCACGCTGAGGGCCGCCTGCGCGTCGAGGAACTTAATCAGCAACGGGAACCGCCCATCGAACAGGGGCACCCGTCCCATCAACTGACTTTCGAGATTGGCCCGCAACTCGCCGATGGCATGGCCGCGGAAAGGTCCGACCCGAACCAGCGACTGATCTTCCTCCATGTCGGCCAGCTCCCACGATTCACCGATCGGTTCAGCGATGATCGACGGGCGCCCGAAGTGCGAAAAGATCCGC
>JAPKGY010000979.1 GCA_026647385.1 Phycisphaerae bacterium
GTGGCCTCCCGTTCAGCCTCCTTGAGTTGGCTGGTCAGCCCGGCCACGGTCGCCCGCAGCTCCTCCGCCGTTTTCTCAGCCGCTTCCTTGGCCTGACGAAGGTCGTGCTCGTTCTTGCGCCGCAGTTCGAGCTGGGCTTCCAGTTCCTCGACCTGCGTCCAGGTGTCCCTGCCGCCTTCCCGTGTTCCGCCTTCCCAACTCTCCGGGCCTGGCTTGATCCGACCGGCCAGGGCATTGACGGAATGCGCGACCCGGGCGAGATCGGCCGGCCCTTTTTGCTCCGGGCATCGGGCCAGTTCTCCATTGGCGACGGCCTCGGCGGCTTCCGCCAACTCATCGATCGGCGCGCACACATACCAGACGCTCGTCACGGCGGTGAACACCGATACGAGAAGCACCACGAGGGCCATGATCCAGCCTTGCAGCCACATCCGGTCAACCACGAGGCCGATGGCGGCGTCGCCTTCGTTGGTCCTGGCGACGTTGACAACCTGCGCGCAATGCGAGGCTGCATGCACGAGTTGGACGGCCGTCACCGCAGCCACCGTGCCGCACAACAGCAGCACGGTCACGGTCACGAGTCGTTTACTCAACCCCCATCGCGCCATTCTTGCACCCAGCCTCGGCGGCCAGCCCCCTCGCGTGCGGCGTCGAACCCTGTCGGCAGAACCGTACGTCTACGTAAACAACATCGGCTTGCCGCTTTCACGTCATCTGTAAATCCCCACGGCGGAAAGGGATGCGATCCGTTTTTTGTGCTCCAACGCCCGATAAGGAGGCCCGCGGCCCTGCGACGCCGGATGCATGGCGTGTGGCCGGCGCGGAGCGACGCGCGGAATCCCCAACGGGCAAAGCGCCGTGCTTCAGGGCGGCGAAGATGCAAGCTTTACGATTAGAAGGAGAACTTAAGCGGCTCGTCGAACCGGGCAGCCAAGCCCAGGCGCCGCCGACCGCCGCTTGACGCGGCGGGGAGTTCGTCCCGGCGCAGGACTTGAACGACGCTCCGCACGCGCCCTTCGTATGGAAAATGTCCTTCGCCCGGTGGGATGGTCAACTCGATCTGCAGCAAGTCGTTCGGTTCAGGCACCTGCCCCTGGCCCAGACCGTGGCAGCCGTTCGGAAGATCCAGTTCGAAGTATAAGCCGCCGGTGCTGATGTTCGCCGCGACTCCCTTGGCAGCCTCTTCACGCCCTGCCCCCTTCGGGCTCCATTCGAGCGGCAGAGGAATCGTCAGCCGGCGATGTCTTCGTCGATCGCCCACTTCGGCGGATCCAGGGGCGGCCATCCTTGGTGCGTCACATTCCATTTTCCCGGTTCCCTCAGACCTCCCGGCGATCGGCAGGTCCCTCTTCCTTCGGCCGACGTGCGCGTTTACTCCAGCCAGAACCGGCCCACCCTGTGTATTTCAGCCGGTGCGGCCGCACAGAACGGGGATTCGGCGATGAGCTACCCGCACGTCGGATACCACGGAGTCGAGATCCCACGGAGTCGCTGGCACTCTGTATCACAAGATCTACTCTGACAAACAGTTATCGGGCACCCGAGAACCAAAGACGCCTGGCCGTCAAGGCAAGACGATCCCCCACCTGTTGCGTCCGGTAAACAAGCGAACACCCGCAACCAACCGCCCCGGTACCTAACCTGTGGGCTGATAGCCACTTACAGCGGGTTGCGATTGCACAACACGCAGCCCCC
>JAPKGY010000098.1 GCA_026647385.1 Phycisphaerae bacterium
CAATGAGCTCGGCAGGCTGGTGGAGAACTTGGGCGCAGACCGCATTCTGTTCGGCAGCGGCATGCCCTTCCAGTATCCCGATCCGGCGATTGTGAAGGTAGAAGTACTGGAGGTCAGCGCCGCGGATAAGGAAGACATCTTAACGCGCAACGCAGCCCGCTTGTTACGCTTGCAACTTTGAATTGTACGCATTTCGGGCACACGCATCTCGCTTTTTCTATTGACAGAAGCGCATTTTCCTCTGACTATGGATAGCAGACGGATTGCGGTCCAGCATTTTGAGCCGCCGGCTTCAAACTTGGAGGGGGGCCTGAAATGTACAGTCTTTCGACAGTGTTCAGAGGCGCGACTCTCGTTGCCGCCATTCTCACAATTCCATTGGGGGCGCAAGAGGCGGGATCCATACAGGGACGTGTTGTCGACCCCCAAGGCGCCACGGTTCCAAATGTAAAGATCACGCTCGAGCAGGAGGGTACCGGCAATACACGGTCCGCGATAGCTGGTAGTGACGGACTGTATTCGTTTGCCAGCGTCCCGGTGGGGATCTACACGATTACCGCCGAAGCGCCGGGGTTCAAGCGTGCGATCGTGCCTAGCGTCCGAGTAGAGGTGGCACAGCGCGCCCAAATGGACTTCGCGCTTGAGATCGGTGCTGTTACCGAATCCGTTCAGGTCACCTCTACGGCGCCCCAGTTGCAAACGGCCGATTCCCAGATCGGCGGAGTGGTAGAGACAAAAGCCATCACTGATCTGCCGTTGAACGGCCGGAACTTCACACAGTTGATGGTGCTAATGGCGGGGTCGACCGAGCGCTCCGGCGGGACCGTGGCCGGTCAGTATGGCGCGCGCGCGGCCGGGACCGCGTTCAGCGTGAACGGCCAGCGCCAGACGGCGAACCAGTTTCTCATCAATGGCTTCATGGCCAAAGAGGTGCAGCACGGGACGAACTCGGTGGAGCCGATTATCGACGCGCTCCAGGAATTTCGCGTTCAAAGCACAAACTATTCCGCCGAATTCGGGACGGAGGCAGGCGGTCAGATCAACGCCGTTATGAAGTCCGGCGCCAATCAATTTCACGGCACGGCCTGGGAGTTTCTCCGGAACAATCGCCTGGACGCAAACAACTTCTTCAACAACCGTACGGGCACGAAGCGGCCCGCGTTCCGGCGAAACCAATTCGGCATCGCGGGCGGAGGGCCTCTCCTGCTGCCGAAGTATGATGGACGGAACCGCACCTTCCTATTCGGCGCCTACGAAGGCACCCGCGTCCGCAAAGGCATTACGCAACTGACCACGGTTCCTTCGGCTGAGCTTCGCAGCGGCAACCTGAGCAGCATCGGTACGGTAAGAGATCCGCTCACCGGACAGCCGTTTCCGAATAACACGATCCCTTCAAACCGCATCAACCCGATCACGGCAGCTATCCTGAACCAGTATGTGCCGCTTCCAAACCGCACCGGAGTGTTCAACTGGATCTCGACCGATCCACAGCGCATCAACGTCGGGCAATACAACTGGCGCATTGACCATCGCTTCTCGGAGTCCGATTCCATCTTCGGACACTACATCTTCGAGGACACGGACTTCCGGTATCCGAGACTGTTTCCGACAGATGGAGCTTCGCAAAAATTCCGTGGCCAGAATGCTTTGGTATCCTGGACCCACCTGATCGGCGCCAATGCGGTGAACGATTTCCGTGTGGGCTTCAGCCGGTTTATCCAGAATGAATTCCAGGCGCGCGCGGGTAAAGTGAACGTCGTGCGGGAACTCGGGATGGAGGGGCTGTGCGAAATCCCGTCTTGTTGGGGCATTCCGCAGATGAATGTGACGGGGTTCGCTTCATTTGGCGAACACGGCGGACAATCCGTTTCGGGCCCGCGAGCGTGGCGAAACGAAGCATACCAATGGCAGGACAGCTTCTATTACACGCGCGGATCCCACAGCATCAAGTTTGGCGCAATTGCGCGGCGGCACCGGGACAATTTTCCGGAGGCGATTTACCCACGAGGCGTCTACGGCTTTAACGGCTTTTTGACCGGGCAGCCGTTCGGAGACTACCTGCTCGGCTATCCCCGCAACACGCTGACGAGTATAGACGTTTTCTCACCGCACTTCCGCTACACGGTAGTGGAGCCCTGGTTTCAAGACGACTGGCGCGTC
Source organism: Phycisphaerae bacterium (assembly GCA_026647385.1). Classification (GTDB taxonomy): domain Bacteria; phylum Planctomycetota; class Phycisphaerae; order UBA1845; family PWPN01; genus JAPKGY01. The sequence continues at coordinate 2,161 of JAPKGY010000098.1, forward strand.
ACGCCGGAACTGACCTTGAACCTGGGACTGCGGTACGAATGGGCGGGACGGCCTTTGTCGAAGGACAACACGATTTCGACTGTGATCTTCGATCAAAATCGCGCGCGGCTTATCACCGCGCGCGATCCCGAAGGATACCCGAGCGCGCTGGCGTACGACGATTTCAACAATTTCGCGCCACGTATCGGATTCGCTTGGACGCCGAAGTTTCTAGGAGCCAAGACGGTGTTTCGCGGCGCGTACGGGATCTTCTACCAGCGGGAACTGGCGAACACGTGGGTGGACCTCGCCATTAACGATCCATTCATTCGCCAGACGAACATAAACCTGGAGACGGATGCCAGCAGCCAGTACTACTTCGGACGTTACGACCTTAGGCGCCCGACGGCTCTTGCGCCTCCGACTCCGCTATTGACTTTTTCAGTGGACACCGACTGGAAGGACGGACAGGTTCACCAGTGGAACTTCAACATCCAACAATCGCTGGGCTTCGACACGGTATTGCAGGTTGCTTACGTGGGCAACCGTGGGCTGCGGCTGCCCTGGGCGACGCTGCCTAACCAGGCCACGCCGGGTCCGGGACCTATACAACCCAGGCGGCCCTATCCGAATTTCGGCGTTGTGAACGGCCTTGGCTCGCGTGGTGATTCGAACTACCATGGCCTCCAGATTCAGGGGGAAAAGCGGTATTCTAAAGGCCTGCTGTTCATGGCCGGCTACACTTTTGCGAAATGCATCAGCAATAGTGATTCGACCTTTGTAGGGGAGGGCACATCTATTCAGAATGGGCGGGACTTCAGTCAGCAGCGCGGGCTTTGTACCCAGCACTTCAGCCACCGCTACACGCTGAGCTGGCTCTACGATCTGCCGTTCGGCCGCGGCAAAGCCTTCCTCGGGGCCGCCCCATGGCCTGTGGAGGCGATTCTCGGCAACTGGCAGATCAATGGAATCCTCACGTTGCGGTCGGGTTCGCCATTCACCGTTGGACAGCCGGGCGATGCTCCGAATACGGGAGAGGGCAGCGCGCGGCCCGACCAGGTGGGTGATCCGAACGATATCGACGAACGAACCATAGACCGTTTCTTCAATACGGACGCCTTCGCGCGCGCGGGGGCCTTCCGATGGGGCACGGCAGGCCGGAACACGATGATCAGCGGTCTTGCCGCCGAACATGACGATCACCCCGCGGTCGCTGTCGTAGGCCATCGCGTGCTCGTATCGCGGCGCGGGTCCGGTGTCGCTCAGTAGCGTCCAGGTGGCACCGTTCCAACCCCAGGTTTCGCCGTTGAGGCCATGGGTGCCCGTCGGTCCGGCGAAGAGCACGGTCAGTTCGCGCTCGGCGTCGTAGGCCATGGGCCCAGCCGTCTGTTGCGGCTGATCCGTCAGCGCTCGCAGAATCCACTCCAGGCCCGGATTGGCGAGGCCGGGACAGTTATCGCACACATCGCCCACGCCGTCGCTATCGGCGTCTCCCTGGTCCGGGTTCACCGCGCACGGGCAATTGTCGACGTTGCCGCACACAGCGTCGTTGTCGGCGTCGTTGTCGGGATCGTTGGGGCATGGTTCGCATGCGTTGCCCAGGCCATCGCCGTCCGCGTCGGCCTGGTCCGTGTTCGGTTCGGCGGGGCAGTTATCCACGTCGCCACAGACCTGGTCGGCGTCGGCGTCATTCCCGGCGTCGTCCGGGCATGGATCGCACGCGTCGCCCGCACCGTCCTGATCCGTATCCAGCTGATCGCCGTTTGGATCGAAGGGACAGTTGTCCCGATAGTCGGGCACGCCGTCGGAATCCGTGTCGGGGGTCCACCGTTCGTCGGCGCCCATGTCCACGCGACCGGCCTGAATCCGGTTCTCGTCGTCCATATCCGTTTCGCCCGGCGCCGGCGCATAGGCCGGATCGCCGCTGTCCACGCAGGCAGAGGTGATTTGAATGTGATAATCCTCGGCGGTTGAGTCGACGAACAGCGGATCGGTATCGAGGTTGCCGGCTCCGGCGGTCAGGCTGCTTCCGGACTCGACGTAGGCACCGCCGGTTCCGCCCTGAACGTCGCTGTAGGAGAAAGTCAGAGAGGAGGTCGCCCAAAGGGCGAATTCGGTTCCCTGGCCTTGTGGGGCCGTGTCGCCCCAGAAGATGGAGCTGTCGACCGTAGCACCGGCCGCGCTCAGGCCGAGCGCTCCGCCGCCGGCCGCCGAGTTTCGGCTGAAGGTGCAGCCGGCCACGGCGGCGCTGCCTTGATAGGAGTGTATTGCGCCGCCAAGCCCGCCGCTGGAGTTTCCGACGAGGACGCAGCTTCGCAACGTCAACGCGGCGCCCTCGTTGCCGGCCAGGGCGCCGCCTTCGCCCAGCGACAGGTTGTTTCGGAACAGGCAGTTCGTGACCGCGGCCGCTCCGGCTCGGGAACTCATGGCCCCGCCGGACGAGGACGGAAAGCTCATCGCGGTATTGCCGTCGAACGTACAGCGCGTCAGCGTGGGGCTGCTGTACTGGTTGTGCACTCCGCCGCCCGAGGTGTCCACGACGTTCGATGTGAACGTGCAGCCGGTCAGGACGGCGTCCGCGCCGGTGCGGTTGAAAATGCCGCCGCCGTGACCCCATTCCACCACGTCAAGGGCGCGGGCCTGATTGTCGGCGAACGTGCAATCGGTCACGACCATCAGGCCTGCCCGGTTGAAGATCCCGCCGCCGTTACCCGGGTTGACGACGTTTGCCTCAAAGAGGCAGCGGGTCAGGGTCGGCCCGCCGTTCTCGTTGTACATTCCGCCGCCGCGCTGGCTGGCGTTGTTACGGATCGTGCAATCCGTGATGAGCGCGTTGCTGTTCAGGCAGTAGATCCCCCCGCCTGCGCCCCAGGGAGCCTGGTTGGTCTCGATCACGCACTTGCGGATCGAGGGGCTCGAGTTGCTACAGAGGATCGCGCCGCCAAAGTCGGGCTCGTAGCCGGTCCGGATCGTCAAGCCGGCCAGGAGCGAGGCGCTGTCCTCACCCGAGTGGAAGCTGAAGGCGCGGTGAGGGTCGGCGGCGCTCCCCCCACAGTCGATCACCGTGGCGGCCACTACCGCCGGGTTGTCCGGATCGGTGCCGCGAACCGTGATCGCCTTGCCGCCGAAGTCCAGGTCGCGGTTCCAGCATCCGCTGTGAGTCTGCGGGCAGAGAATGATTTCGTCGCCGTCCGCGGCCGCGTCGATGGCCGCCTGGATGGTCCTGTAGCAGCCGCTGCCGTCGGGGCAGACCATCAGCGGCCCGCTCGTGCCGCACCCGCCCCGCGGCACGCCGATGCGCGCCACCCAGCCTTCGGACACGCCCCCGTGAATGCCGATTCCCGCGAGCGTGACGCCGTCGGGGTCCGTGTAGGTGCCGGCGGAAATCGCGGTGACGCGCGTGAGCAGCCAGCAGCTCAGGTCGAGACAGTAATCGCGGACCAGCACGCTTTGCAGTCGCCGTGTCCCGTTAACCGGATCCCAGATAAAAGCCTCCTGCTGACCGCCGGGCGTATGCATTGAGTAGCCGCCCGCGATCGTTCCGTCGTGGTTGATCGCCAGGACCTCGCCGTAGTTGTCGTTGTCACCGCCGGCCAGGAAAGGCAGCTGCGTCGGTGTGGCTGAATTGTTCCAGAGAACGGGAGCAAACTCGATTCCCGTGGGAGACCCGGGATAGTTGCTCCGTCCGCCCTGGACGAGGCCGTTCCTCGACATCGCCATAATCAAGGCTTCCTGCTTGTTGCCCGGCGCGCCAAAGAGCGAGTTGAGCGGCTGGCAGGGGCTCGCTCCCATCCACGTCATGGCGTTGCGGGCGCCGCCAGCGGGGGCGATGTTGCCCGGGAGGTACGCGCACTGATAGTGCCCCGCGAACCATCCGTTATTCGAGACGGCACGCATATCAGAATGATCCCTGGCGGTGAAGGGAGAAGGGACGTTCGTGGGCAGGGGCAGCGTCAACGCATCGTTGGTCGATTGCTGGTAGCGCATCGCCTCGCGACCGTTGCCGTCTCCGCCGTTCACCGTGCTGCCGGCGATCCAGATATTGCTGGTACCGTCGGTCCCGACGGCGCGCGGAATCCATTCGCGGGTGCCGCCGACTTTGGGAAGCACACCGTACGCGCCTGCGCCGCTCGCATTCCCGTCCCATCGCTGCGCCCGGTTCGCGATGCCGCCCGCGGCGAGCCCGGTGTCCACGGCCACCACCAGCACGCCATTGCAGATTTCGACCCCTACTGCGCCGTAATAGGTGGATCCGTTGGCGGGAATCTGGAGTGCCACCAATCCGTTGGATTCGGACCAGATCACCGCCTTGTTGGCGCTGGTCCCGCAGAGCACGGATCCATCGGTGGTGATCCCAGTCACGGCACTGTTCGTGCCGCCGGGCCACACCCCGACACCCGTAAAGGAATCATTCTGTGCGGTGGCCGGCCGGAAGGCGCCCCAGGCGACGGCTAACACGGCACACCATGTGATCGCGGTCGGTTTGGTGAGCGTCGACCGAGCGCCCGCTTTTTTCACATATCCGGATCGCATGTTTTTATCCTCCGTTGTTGAATTGCCGCCGGGTCCGCACCTCGACCGCCGCAGGGTGTGCCCAATAAACTTCCGCTGCCTTCCCGCCCATGTCGGTTGCATGTGCCCGCGGGTTCGCCGTGGGCTCTCCAGGCCGGCCGCGGCACACAAGAGCGAAAGGGATGGATCCCGAAATGCATTTCGCCTTCGTACGGGCGCTTGCGGCCCGAGCAGGGCGAATCTCGCTACCACTAACAACACCAATTGCCGGCGGCGCGCCCGCCGCGGAACCTCCAACCGGTGCAAATCGGAGCAGAGGCTCCCATAGATCGCTCCGGAAGTTGCGAAGCCGGTTGCAGCAGGACTTTTTCGGAGACTTTGTCACCGGTATTCCCATTTTGCGTCCTGAATATTCTGGAAGGTTCCGCTTGGGTTCCGGGCCGGGGCTGGGAGGGCCTCCCTGGGATTCGGGTTCGGCGTCTGTTTGCATGGTGGACGCGACGAGCCTGCCCCTCGTAGAATCCGGTGTGACGGATTCGGCCAGAGGGGCGGCAACATGGCGCGATCCGAACCCATCGATATCCACCTGGTTGAGCAAGCCGTGGCGGGCGATACCGTGGCCATGAAGCTGCTCCTGACCCAGTCGCGCGAGGACTTGTGCCGGCTCGTCGGGAAGCGTATTCCCGCCGATCTGCGCAGTATCCTCGATGTGGAGGACGTCGTTCAGGAATCGCACATTGAGGTATTCCGAAGAATCGCCTCCTTCAAGGTGCGCGGCCCGCAATCCTTCCATCGCTGGCTCATCGCAATCGCCCTGACTCGGCTGCGAAATGGTATTAAACGCCATCGGGCCCTGAAGCGGGGCGGGGGACGCGCGGTCATGGCCGCCTGGCCGAAACGAATCGAGGACTCAACTCTGGCTTTGCTCGACACACTGGCGGGGCCCGGCCAGACGCCCAGCAAATCTGTCGCTCGGCAGGAAGCCATCAACGCCGTGCAGGCCTCCCTCGCCGGACTGCCCGAGGACTACCGGGCCGCCCTTTGGCTGGTGCATATCGAGGGTCGGTCCGTCAAATCCACCGCGGCTGAAATGGGACGCACGGAGAGAGCCGTCCACGGGCTCTGCCGTCGCGGGCTGGATCTGCTTCGGCAGCGACTCCACGGCACCACCACGTTCCTGAGCTGCGTCGATTGATGCAGCCCCGGCCGGGCCGACGCGAGTGCGCGGAGCATTCTTGGTGTTACCTGCTGTAGGGAGCCGAGCGCATGGGTGAGCGGAAGGGCTCGTATCAGGACCGGGAGGTCGCAGCCATGCAAACCGATCCGGGCCCAGCCGAGCACGGCGAGCAGGCGCGGAAAGCGGACCGCCTGGCTTTCGTTCTGGAGTCGGTCATTCGCCGCCGAAACAGCGGTGAGAAGATCCCGGACAAGCAGGTGATCCAAAGTCATCCCGAGTTGATGCCGGAGTTGGGGGCAAGGCTCAAGGCTTTGCGGCGGGTCGAACAGGCGGAGCGGCGGGCACGTTCCGAGGCCGAGTGCGACGGCTCGCTGAAGCCGCCGTCCCGGAACGCTCGTTTTCAGACGCCCCCGGACGATCTGTTTCCCGGCTACGAGTTCGCCGACGAGATTCACTACGGCGGCCAGGGTGAGGTGTACCGGGCAATCCAGAAGGGAACGCGTCGGCCTGTCGCCATCAAGGTGATGCGCGAGATCAAGGTGATGCGCGAGGGGCTCCTGGCCAGGCCGGAGGAACACGCGCGCTTCCAACGAGAGGTACGGATCCTCGCCCAGTTGAACCATCCGGGGATCGTCACGGTCCATGAGAGCGGCGTGGCGGGCGGACATCTCTACCTGGTCATGGATTACATCACCGGCCGGCCGCTGGATGTATACATGGCGATGCGGGAACCATCGATTCGGGAAACGCTCGGGTTGTTCGCCGGGATCTGCGACGCGGTCAACGCCGCACACCTTCAGGGGATCATCCATCGGGATCTCAAGCCCACGAACATCCTGGTTGATTCGGACGGCCAGCCCCATGTCCTTGACTTCGGTCTGGCCAAGGTTACCCCGGACCACCTGTTCGACGATTCGTCGCCCGCGGTCGTGACCGTCACCGGGCAGTTCATGGGCAGCCTGCCCTGGGCGTCGCCCGAGCAGGCGGAAGGGCTCCCTGCCTGCATCGATCTTCGGACAGACGTCTATTCCCTGGGGGTGATCCTGTACCACATGCTGACCGGCCGATTCCCCTACCAGATCACCGGCGGCATGCGCGATGTGTTGGACAACATTCTGCGGGCAAGCCCCACCCGTCCGAGCGCGGTCCGCAGACAGATCGACGACGAGGTCCAGACCATCGTGCTCAAATGTCTGAGCAAGGAACGCGACCGTCGATACCAGAGTGCGGGTGAACTGGCCCGCGACGTTCGGCACTACCTGGCCGGCGAAGCGATCGAGGCGAAAAGAGACAGCGGCTGGTATACGCTTCGGAAGCATCTGCACCGTTATCGGCTCCCCGTGGCGGTGGTGGCTGCTTGGGTGCTGTTTGTGACCCTGGCATTGGCGATTTCGCTGGCATTGTGGCGCCAGGCGGCTAACCAGCGAGACCAGGCCGTCGCGGCCAGGATCGAGGCCCGGAGCGCCCAGGCGGCCGAGAGCCGGCAGCGTCAACGGGCCGAGGATGCCCGGGCCCACGCGGAGGATCGTGAGCTGATCGCCCGGCGACATCAATACGCGGCACATATGAATGCCGCTTTACAGGCATGGAAGGATGGCGACGCGCGCCGCGTGCTGGAGC
>JAPKGY010000980.1 GCA_026647385.1 Phycisphaerae bacterium
TCACGGATTCGTTCGAGACTGTGCTTGAAGTTGGGATCGAAGGGCAGAGTCTATCTACTGCGATCGAGTGTGCGGCCCAGCAAATCGAAGAGGCAGCCAAGCTCCGGAATGTGGGTTTCTTGAAAAAGTGTTCGGTCCACTATACACCGGAATGCATTCAGAAGAAGCAGGCTTATTTGGCGGTGGTTGATAAGAATGGTGTGACCTATTGCGCGTGGGTAGCGGAGTATGGTGCCACACCGACCGGGAATCCTCGCCCTTGTCCGAGATGCGGTGCAGCCAACAGTCTTACCGATCCCCGCGAATTCAACCTGATGCTGGAGACGTACCCGGGGCCGATTAAGGACGAGGCCAATCGGGCCTTCCTCCGCCCTGAGACGGCCCAGGGGATCTTCGTCAACTTCAAGAACGTCTGCGACTCGACGCGGATTAAAATCCCGTTCGGGATCGCTCAGGTCGGCAAGAGCTTTCGTAACGAGATCACGCCTCGGAACTTCACCTTCCGGTCGCGCGAGTTCGAGCAGATGGAGATCGAGTTTTTCTGCCATCCGTCCGAGTCGAACCAGTGGTACCAGTACTGGCGCGATCTGCGGATGAAGTGGTACATGGATCTCGGGCTGCGCAGCGACAAACTCCGCCTCCGCGAACACGAAAAGGACGAGCTGTCGCACTACAGTTGCGGCACGAGCGACATCGAGTACGCCTTCCCGTTCCTGGCGGAGGGCGATTTCGGCGAATTGGAGGGCGTCGCCCATCGCGGCGATTTCGACCTCCGCAGCCACATGGAGGGCAAGCTTGTCGCCAAGGACGGCCAGCTCGTCGTCGATACCAACGAGGACGGCAAGCCCAAGTGGAAGGGCAGCGGCAAGGACCTCACGTACTTCGACGATGAGCGCAAAGAGCGGTTCGTGCCCCACGTGATCGAGCCGTCCGCCGGCGCCGACCGCGGCGTGCTCGCGTTCATCTGCGAGGCTTACACCGTCGACGAGTCGCGTCCGAGCCCCGAATTGATGAGGTTCCACCCGCGACTGGCCCCGATCAAGGCGGCTGTCTTTCCGCTGGTCAACAAGGACGGGCTGCCGGAGATCGCCGAGCCGCTCTATCGCGAGATCCGCAAGCGCTGGCCTGCCCAGTACGACGCGAAGGCCTCGATCGGCAAGCGCTACGCCCGCATGGACGAGGCCGGCACCCCGTACTGTTTCACCATCGACGGCCAAACCAAGGAAGACGGCACGGTCACCGTCCGCGACCGCGACACGGGCAACCAGGAGCGAATCGACAAGAACCGGGTAGTCGAGTTCCTGACGGAAAAGTTGTCCCGGTAGATCGGACGAGGGGCACAATTGAGCCTTCGGCGTTCGCCACGGCGAATCTGCGATTTCGGCGTTTCCATTTTGACTTTTTGACGTTTTGACGTTTCCTCCTGTACTCTGCCTCCCGCCATGACCGAATCGATCGACCAGCACGTACTCCGCGACCTGTGGGAGCGGGCCTTGGCTGAGGACGGCGCCGACCGCGACGTTACCTGCGAGGTGGCCCTGCCGGGGCAGGCTCGCGGTCTGGCCCATCTGGTCGGCCAGCAGCCGGGCGTTTTTGCCGGGCGGGTGCTGCTCGATCTGCTGGCTGACTTGTACGCCGATCGACTCGGCATCGAAGTCCGCATCCGGGACGGCGAGCCTCTGGTTGTCGGCGCG
>JAPKGY010000981.1 GCA_026647385.1 Phycisphaerae bacterium
GTGTTCCTGATCCCGACGATCGCGCAGGCGTTGACCGGGTGCTCCAGGATGAAACGGATGGCCAACTGAGCGATGGATTTTCCCAGGCGCTCGGCGATCGGGCGAAGTCGATTGATTTTCCCCACGTTTCGCTTGAATTCCTCGCCCTGGAAGGCGGCGGTGTTCGCCCGCACGTCGGTGAACGTCTCCGATCCGGTAAACTTGCCGGTCAGCAGTCCGTACATGAGTGAGCTGTAGGTCATCACTCCGAGCCCCTGGGCCATGCAGTATGGGAACAGATCCTGCTCAGCCGACCGGTCCAGCAGGTTATACCGCGGCTGAACCGTGTCATAGTTGCCGAAACCGCGGAAGCACCGCAACTGCTCGACGTTGAAATTGCTCACGCCGTACCAGCGGATTTTTCCGTCCTTCTTGAGCTTCTCGAACGCCCGCGCGGTCTCTTCCGGGTGGGTCATCACGTCGAACGTGTGGGCCTGGTAAAGATCCATGTGCTCGAGCCCGAGCCGGCGAAGCGACTGCTCGCATTCCCAGACGATGTAGTCGCGGGACAGGTCGCCCACCCGCGGCGATCCCGGCGGTCCGAGCCAGTGATGGTAGACCTTGTCCGCCAGCACGAACCGATCGCGCGGCACGCCCCGCAGGATCCGCCCGAGCAGTTCCTCGGCGTAACCGTCGCCGTACGCGTCGGCGGTGTCGAAGAAGTTCACGCCCACGTCCAGCGCTTGCAGCGCCGCCCGCCGCATCGCCTCCTCGTCGACTTCAGGCCAAAACTGGTTGCGGGCCATCTGCCAGCAGCCGAAGCAGACGCGGCTGACCTTCAGGTCCGTACGACCGAGGAAAGTATATTCCGACATGATCAAAACCCTCACGGAATCAGGGTGCAATCCGGTTCGCGCACCTCGTCATTGCCCCAGGAATCAGTACCACCGATCCGCAAACACCCGCTGTGATACGGCCAAGTCCTGCACAATCTGTTTCGTCGTCGGCCGGGTGCGCTCGCCTTGCCCGGGTTCAGCCGAACTCGACGGCCACGTCGTTTACCGCAACGTCGGACAGCGCCGTGAGCGGGATCCGGTCCTTGTAGGCTTTGCCGTTGAACGCAATCCGCGCGCCGGAAGGCCCGGACCGGCGGAAACGAACGCGGATTCCGCGGTCGCGCCACGTCTTGCGGACTTCGTACTCGTTCCACTCCGACGGCGGGCAGGGCTGAATGATCAGCGAATCGAAGTCCGCCCGCACGCCCAGCATGCGCTCGATGACGCGTCGATACCAGGTGATCGAACCGGTGAAATTGCTGAACAACTGCATGCCCGCGTTCGGGTGGTCCGGCCCGACGGTGAAATTCGACTGTTGATGGCGCGGGCCGGTGGCGATGTCCTGCACCATGGACGCCGGCAGCGTCCGCAGGAGCTGCCGGTAACACGCGTCGCCCCGTCCCGCGGCGATCAACGCGTAGAGGTAAAAGGATTCTCCGTGCAAGTAGATGCTGCCGTTCTCAAACAACCCCGGTTTCTGGTCGGCGATGCGGCCGACGTCCGCGCGGCTGGCGGCGGTGTACGGCGGCGCGAGCAGCATATGGCCGTAGGGCGTCGCCAGACGCTCCAGCGATCGCAGGACCTGCTCCTCGCGACCGGCGGCCCGGGCCACGCCGGTGAACAGCGCCCAGGCATTCACGTTGAGGTGAATCCTGCCC
>JAPKGY010000982.1 GCA_026647385.1 Phycisphaerae bacterium
TGGGGTTCACCGGGTAGACCACCCCGGCGAACGGCGCCGCGATGAGGTTCTTGAGGATCTCGTTGCCCGCGGTGCCGGCCCGGCTCGACGCTCCAATCACCGCGATCGACTGGGGGGCGAACAGCGGTTCCAGGTCCCGGGGCGCCGCCACCGCCTGGGAATCCCTTGCATTCGCACGCTCCTGCGGCGGAACAGTTTCAGCCATTGCACCGACTCCTGACAGAGGCACAAACCTTATCGCCGGCCGATCGGCCCGACCCTCCTCGCATCGCACCCGAGGCATCGCAAAAGGAGAAAGACGTCCGGTCAGCGCCGCACCGGATCGCGCGGCGGTCGGGGCCGCCGCGACAACGTCGTCCCCTATCCGGAATATCGTACCCCGGAACCCCGCGGCTCGACACGACCCATAACAAGGGAACGCAAAAAGCTGCGGGCGTCAGCGCTCGTCGCCGTGGCGACCCGCGCGGCTGCTCAGATCAGAATAGACCGCGCTCTCCCTTGGGTGCGGACCTGTTCGGGGACCCGCATGATTCGTGCCTGAGCCTCCCGCCAGTCCCCCCTTCGGTCGCCGGCGGCAAAAACGCGGTCCGCCTCGGTACCCGACCCTCCCGAGCGGGACGGCCGGATCCCCCCCGGCGCGGCGATCCCGCGGCCGGCCGGCTTCTCAGGCCGATCGCTGCCAGCTCTGCAGGATGTGCATGTAGTTCGCCCGCTCGAACGCCTTCGGGTTCGGGCACTTCAGCAAACTCATGCTTCCCTGCATCTGCTTGAGTGAATCGTACTCGTGTTCGTCCAGCCACTGGCTGACTTCCTCGCGAATCCGGGTCAGATGCGAAATCCCGTTGGCCAGGATGGCCGAGACCATCTGGACCGCACTCGCCCCGCACATGATCGACTTGATCGCGTCGAGGCAGGTATGCACGCCGCCGGTAACCGCCAGATCCGCTTTCACGCGTCCGGACAGGATCGCCAGCCAGCGCAGCCGCATCAGCAGTGCGCCGGAGTGCGACAGCGTCAGGCATTCCTGGACTTCCAGGTTCTCCACGTCGATGTCCGGCTGATAGAACCGGTTGAACAGCACCATCCCGTCAACCTTGACGGCGTCGAGCTGCCTGGCCACGTTGGCGAGCGAACTGTAGAACGGCGACAGCTTCACCGCGACCGGGATGGTCACCGTCTTTTTGATCGCAGCCACCATGTCCACCGTCCGCTTGACCACTTCCTCGCCGGGCTCATTCATGTCGGTGGCCACGAAATAGATATTCAGTTCGAGCGCGTCGGCGCCGGCCTGCTGTATCTGCTTGGCATAGTCCATCCACCCGCCGAGAGTCGCCCCGTTCAACGACGCGATGACCGGTATGCGAACCGCCTGCTTGACCTTGCGCAGATGCTCCAGGTACTCGTCCGGGCCGAGCACGAATTCGTCGGGCGTCGGGAGATACGAAAGCGCCTCGGCGAAGGATTCCGCCGGCCCGTCCATCGACGAGTGCGTCGCCAGGCCTTCGGCGATCAACTGCTCCTCGAACAGCGACCGCATCACGATGGCCGACGCCCCGGCATCCTCCAGCCGGCGAATGCTGTCCAGGTTATCCGCCAGCGGCGAAGCACCCGGCATGAACGGATGGGGCAGATTGAAGCCGAGATAACGGGTGGAAAGATCCATGGACGGAACCTCCTAAAT
>JAPKGY010000983.1 GCA_026647385.1 Phycisphaerae bacterium
GCGGGCCGGGCAGCCAGGTGCGCGTAAAACCGCCGGCATCTCCCCGTTCCACATTCCAAACGGGGGCGCCTTACGAGCCGAAGTTAGACCTCTTCACAGACGCCGTGCTCGTCTATTCAAGCGATGCCAACCGGATAAAGAGATGCCTGCACCACAAGGGCCGGACAACGCGGGCTTACCGAAAACGGCACTCGTTGCCGCGATCGCCCGCACGGCCGCCTGCATGGCACGGACGGTGCTCTCTGGGGATGGACGCCGATTCAGGGCGCCGCGGACGAAACGGAGTTGAGTTCGCGACAACTCAGGCCGACGTGACGGAGGATCTCGTCGGCGACCGCCTCAGGTGACAGGCCGGCCGTATCGACGACATGGTCGGCCCAACCGGCGTAAACCGGTTCGCGCTCGCGCAGGCTGGCCCGCACCTGATCGAGGCCCTCGACGGCGTCGTGCGTGGCCGAGGGGCGTGTGTGAGAGCGGTCGGGGTCGCCCGAAATGCGCTGCCAGAGAACTTCCGCGGAGGCCGCCAGCCAGATCAGCCGGCCGTTGCGCTTGAGACTTTCGGCGTTGCTGGGGCGAATAATCGTACCGCCGCCAGTGCTGATGACCGAGCGATCCAGACGCGATAGCTCGGCGACAATCTGGCTCTCGCGATCCCGGAAGCCGTTTTCCGCCTGGTCCGCGTAAATGTCCCGGATGGTCATCCCCGATCGCTCCTGGATGAGCGCATCGGTGTCAACAAACGACCATCCCAGCCGAGCCGCCAGCACGCGGCCGGCGGCGCTCTTGCCGCTGCCCCGATAACCGATCAGAACGATATTCATGACGCCGTTTTCTCCCAGCCAATCCTAGTACACAGCCTGCATTTCGGCAACCGATCTTGTGCCCTGGGCAGACCGCAATTCCGTGGCACTTTGAGTGAGCCCAATGCAGAGCCCCAAGTCGGAGTATTCGGAGATCCGCCGGTTGCGGGCGGTAGCGCGGCGTCAGCCCGCAACCGCGAGCCGCTTCCGCGTGCCGCCTCCAGGATGATACGGTTGCTTCGCGACTGGCCCCGCGCTACCGCTTGGCGCTCTGATGGCCCGCCGCTGCCGTCACACGCTCCGGGGACCGCCTTTGGTGGTCCACAACCCAGGAACAAGCTTTCAAGGAAGCTTGCGCGCCAATCGCATCGATCCCTCGCCGGAAGGTCCCGAAAACCCGACTCACGCGCAACACAAGGGCCCCGCGACGCGGATCGCAGGGCCCGGAGAATGCTCCATTCATTGCGGGCGGTGCTTACTGCCCGATGGTGTTGCCTCCGGTGTTGCTTCCGTAAATCAGGTACATTTCACCGGAGTCGTTGCGGCGCTGGCTGGGCTCGAGCGGGTTCACATAGTCGGCCTGGCTCACCCCGAGCAGGATGTCGTCGAAGCCGTCGCCGTTCACGTCGCCGGCGGCACTGGCCCAGTCGATCGGCGCTTCCTCGGCCGACCCCACGGCGTAGGGGCTTACGAAGACGATGCCCGGGAGATCGGCGGTGCCCACTTGGCTGACGGTAAAGGTCTTGTTGCGCGAGGCGGCAAAGGTCATGGACATTAAAATGGCGGATGCGACGGTGGCGGTCGTGGGCGCCACAGGCTCAATCGGGCGCGTCTGCGCCGAACTGTTGGCCGATGAGTCCGCCCGGACTTTGCTCGT
>JAPKGY010000984.1 GCA_026647385.1 Phycisphaerae bacterium
GGGTGATCCGCAACCAGTTCGGCCGGCGGAATCTGACCACGTTCCAGCGGGCGGAGCTGGCCCTGAAGCTGGAGCCGCTGATCGCGGCCGAGGCGAAGGAGAACATGAAAGCCGGCGGCCGGAACAAGGGTTGTCAGATATCTGACAACCCTATCGATACCAAGAAATCACTCGCCCGCGCCGCCGGTGTCTCCCATGACACCATTCATAAAACCAAGCTCATCGCCGAGAAGGCCCCCGAGGCCATGAAGCAGGCCCTGCGTAACGGGGAGACCACGATCAACCGGGCTTACCAGGTACTCCGGTCCGAGCAACTCCGCAAATTGAAACTGCGACAGCTGCGGACGGCAGCCGCCGTCCCCTCAACACCTGCCGCCGATTGGCAGATTCTGACCGGTGACTGCGTCGAGCAACTGGACAAACAGGCTGCGGGTGCCGCCAGGATGGTCTTCGCCGATCCGCCGTACAACATCGGCATTAACTATGGCGACGATCATGACGACCGGCTCCCCGACGAGGCCTATCTCGGCTGGGCTGAGACCTGGATGAAGGCCTGCCAGCGTGTGCTGACCGACGACGGGTCGCTGTGGGTCATGATCTGCGACGAGTACGCCGGCGAATTCGCGGTCTTACTCAAGAAGTTGGGCTTCACCGTCCGCAACTGGATCAAGTGGTACGAGACGTTCGGCGTGAACTGCCCGAAGAAGTTCAGCCGCACCAGTCGGCACATCTTCTATGCCGTCAAGGATCCCGAACGTTTCATCTTCAACGCCGAGGCGGTTCGTCGGCCGAGCGACCGGCAGACGAAGTACTCCGACGCCCGAGCCAACCCGGCAGGCAAGATCTGGGACGACGTCTGGCAGATCCCCCGCGTGGTAGGCACAAGCAAGGAGCGGATGCCCGACTTCCCCACACAGCTGCCGATGGCGCTGCTGGAGCCCATCGTCCTGTGCAGCACGAATCCGAACGACCTGGTGATCGACCCGTTCAGCGGGTCCGGCACCACCGGCGCGGCCGCGATCCGGAACGGCCGGCGTTACCTGGGTATCGAGCGGTGTGAAAAGTTCTTGGAATTGTCGCGCCTTCGACTGCAGGGGGTGCAGCGATGAAGACCATGCCACTGAACCCTCATCCCCTGCGCGTGAGGCAGGGTCCAGGTTTACGGGAGCGGTCATGAGCAAGATCGTCGATTATGTCCACGAGCCCTGCCCGATCTGCGGCCACAAAGGCTGGTGTGGGCGCCGTGACGACGGGCTCGTGCTCTGTAAGCGCCTGGCCACACCCCGTGATGTACCGGGCTTCACCTTCAAGGGCATGGCCAAGGATGGAACGACCATTATGTACGTGGAAGCCGGGAAAGAGTACATGCGACCTCGCGGTCCGAGCCGACGTGAACATCCGCGCTGCGCCGAAAACCCCGGTGCGGAGACACCAACGGGGCCTGACAAGGTCAGCCCGATCGACAGAGTCGATCCCGCATGGCTGGTTGATCATTACCCCCGCCTGGTGGCGAACTTCACCGGGGCACGTCGCTCTGCGCTGGCCGAGGCGCTCAGCCTGCCGTCCGACGCGATGGATGCCCTGGCGATCGGCTGGTGGTCGGATCGTCGCTGGTGGAACCCTGAAACACAGCAGCACGAAGGTGAACCAGGCT
>JAPKGY010000985.1 GCA_026647385.1 Phycisphaerae bacterium
AGCAACTCGCCCCGCTCGATGATGCCGATCGTCGTACACAGCTCCGCCAGCTCCGGCAGAATGTGCGAGCTGATCAGAATCGTCTTGCCCATGCGGTGCAGTTCCTTGAGCAGCTCGCGAATCTCGATCCGCGCCCGGGGGTCGAGCCCGCTGGCCGGCTCGTCCAGCAGCAGGAGCTTCGGATCGTGCAGCAGCACCCGGGCGATGCTCAGCCTCTGCTTCATGCCGCGCGACAGCGAGTCGACCAGCGCGTCCCGCTTGTACGTCAGATCGGTCAGGTCCAGCGTGTCACCCACGATCCGCCGCCGGCTTTGCCCGGTGATGCCGTACGCCGACGCGAAGAACTCCAGATACTCCTGCACCACCATGTCGCTGTAGGCGCCGAACGAGTCCGGCACGTATCCGATCAGCGGGCGAATCCGCCTCGATTGATATCCGATGACGTGCCCGCAGATCCGGGCCTCCCCCCACGTCGGTTGAAGCAACGTCGCCAGGATCTTGATCGTGGTCGTCTTGCCCGCGCCGTTCGGCCCGATGTAGCCGAAGCACTCCCCCTCCTCGATGTTGAGGTGGAGGTTGTTGAGCGCCACCAAGTCGCCATAGCGCTTCGTCAGGTTGATCGTTTCGATAATCACGATCCGGCTTCTCCGTGCCTCGGTTTCTCCGCGATCGGCCTTTGAACCTCAGGGCTGCCTGACCGGGATCGCCACGCGGTACATCACGGCCGACTCACTCGGGTTAATCGCCGACCAGCGCCCTTCGCCGTCCTGCGCCTTGCGGTAACAGAGTCGCGTCGGGCCCGGGTCCCGGCTGAAACCCACCAGCAAGGCCTGGTCCGGCCAAAGGTAGTCCGATCGGTCCAGATCCACCCCGTATTCGCGGTGAAGCTCGTTGCCTTCCTGCAACAGACGCATCGTATCGATCTCATTGTATACCGTCAGCACCAGCAGCGCCTTGGCGTGCTCGTCCTGCGATCGGCGCAGCCCGGGCGACGTGTCCGGACCGGTCCGAAACTGCGTTCGCGAAACCAGGTTCCGCAGCCATTCGTCGTTCAAGACGGTGGCCAACTGGCGCTTGAACGCGTCGGCCCGGATCATGGCGGCCTCGGCGCCGGTCCGGCCGCTCGCCTGGGCCAGAGCGTCGGCCCGGTCCAGCAGGTCCTGCACGGTGACCCGTTTGCCCTTCGGCAACGCGCCGACGCCGTAGACCTCGATGTTCAGATCGCGGTGAGGGCGATCCGACCGCACCTGCTGGCTGGTCACGAGCAGCGAGCAGTTGACCAGGTCCGTCCCCAGATCGTTCTGGATCCAACTGGCCGGGTCCAGTTCGGTGGACCCGGTCCGCATCGCCCGCAACGAGGCGTTCACCCGCCCGTTCAGCCGCCCCTGCCATTTGGCCTCGAACTGCTTGCTCGTCGCCCGGATCGGAACGGCCCGCAGATCGCCCAGCGACGAGAAGGCCTCATACTGATCCGCCGCCGAGAAGCGACCCTCGGCATCCGAGAGCGCCGGCATCGGACGAAGCGTACACGAGCTGGTCCTCGAATCGGAAGAAGAGATCAACGCCAGAAACTTGCAGAACAGAAAGGCTTTTGAATCGCGCTGGGGCTGATGTTGCCGGGAGGGGCATTGGCATCTTGTGTGTGGCG
>JAPKGY010000986.1 GCA_026647385.1 Phycisphaerae bacterium
CAAGAAGACTGGCGACGCTCAAACCCAAGCCCTGCTCGAAGGCTCGGTAGCCTCCCTCTGGCCGACCTCCAGACGGTCCTGGCCCGCCCGGCCACCGACTTCCAGACACTTGAGCTCCGCACCCAGCCGCTGTCGGCCATGGTCCGCAACATCCTGGCCGAGACCATCGATCTGTTCCACCAGGCCGACCAGGCCCGGGAGCGCGCCGGCCTGTCGCTCGTCGAAGGCAGAACCGAGGAGGCCATGAATCACCTCCAGAACTTCTTCGTCCTCTGGCGGCAGGTACAGGAAGCCATGATCGTGTCGGCCAGGGCGTTGGAGGTCGATCTCGATTCACTCAACGTGGGCGGCAAGACGCTGATGGCTGTCCTGGAGGCCATGCGAAAGCCGCTCAACGATCTCAAGGACGCCATGGTCAACCGCGACCACGTCGTCGTGGGCGACATCCTGCAATACGAATTCGCCGAACCCCTGACCGACTGGCTCCAACTCCTCACCATCCTCCAGCAACAAGCCGGCCCGGCCAACGCCTGACCGGCCAAGTCTCGCACAAGGCCAGAAAGAAAAAGGGGACATTCTACTTTTTTGAGCCCTTCCGGGGGCGCCCTCGGGGGCGAAGTGCGGATTCCAGTCCCAGGTGGGCGGCTGTTCGGCGCTGCCAAGGTTCACTCCCCCACGGCGTTCCTCGGTTCACGCTGGTATGGATGGCCGCCAGTTCCGCGTCGCTCATCGGCCGATTCACGTCCGCGAGCCAGTGCCGGCCCCGATCCACCGGCCCTTCGTGTAGGAACGCCGGCCGATCCTCGCGGCTCCACCACCCGGCGCTCGAGCATGCCCAGTTCTCCGCCCGCTCCACCAGCCCGGCCCGCGCGGCGTTCCGCTCCACGTAGCGCAGGACCGTCAGCAAATGCCCGTCCTGCTGAATCGGAAACCCTTTGAACCGCCCCTGCCACACGTGCCCGCTCCCCTGGTAGTGGCGATGATACCGCCCCAGGTGGGCGGTGAGCAGCCATTGCATCCATCGGCTCAGGTCTCCGTCCGCTCGAGGCCACAGCGCGAGGTGAAAATGATTCGGCATGAGGCAGCACGCCAGCACCCGCATCGGCCGCCGCGCCTGCCCCTCTTGCATCAGCCGGACAAACGCGGCGTAGTCCTCCTGCTTGTGGAATACCTCCGCCTGACCGTTCCCCCGGTTGATTACGTGATAGCAGATACCACCCATCGATGCGCGCGCAGTCCGTGCCCTGGTCGTAACCTGACGGCCGTACCCCAAGCCGTCAATAAAAAAGCAGAATGTCCCCATTTTCAGGCTCTGGTCTTACACGGTTATCGGAACTCCTGGCCATCAGAATGATCTTGTATCGTATATTCAACAGGAGCACGTCAGATCGAGGCGATCGAGAAACCGGCGCAAGGGATTGCATTCATCCGAAGGGGGGATCCGATGAGACCTCTCAGCAGGCGCGCCAACCACATCCTGAAGCTGGCTCGCGAGGCGGCCGGGCAGTCCGGGAGACGTTTTATGGGCACTGAGCATCTGCTGCTCGGGATCGTCCGCGACGGCGGCAGCCTGGCTGCGGGAATCCTGCTCAACCAGGGAACGGCGGATGCATGGACCCAGGCGGTGGCGGACGAGCAG
>JAPKGY010000987.1 GCA_026647385.1 Phycisphaerae bacterium
TGCGGTTGACCTGTCTGGTCGGGTTCCACTGTGCCCACATCCTGTCCGGCCCGATCGGCCGGTTTATTCCGGAATGCCCGCACCCGACGATTCGCTTCTCGCCCGAAGCAGCGCTTCGGCGCGATGGAAATCCGCCCGGGTGTCGATGTCCACCGAGTCTTCCTCCCGTTGGATCACCGCCCGCCGATCCCGGCCGAAAAACGCGTGCGGATCGCCGGCTGTCTCCGGCCCAAACAACGAACGCCGCGCCACCGCGATCACCGCGCCGTCGTGATAATACAGCGGTTCGAGATCCTGCCGTCGATGGATGCTGTTCGGTCGATACTGAACCATGCGGTCTCCGTCCAGGCGGTGCAGCCAGTCCGGATGCTGCTTGCTCACCGGGGCCAGCGTGCGGACCGAATCGCAGCCCGTCCGCTCGAGCAGCTCGACGCACCGGTCGATCGCATCCGGGGCCCGCACCGGTATGTTCCCGTAGAGGATGACCACCGCGTCAACCGGCCCGCCGGTCTCAGCCTCGTACCCGAGCACCGCGTCCCGGGCGGCATCATCGACCCGGGCGGTATCCGTCGCCAGTTCCGCCGGCCTTGGCCAGACCCGAACGCCCATGCTCCGTCCGATCTCCTGGGCCTTCACCGAGTCCGTGGAGAGGACAACGTCGGTCAATCGGCGGGCCGCCTTCGCATGGCCGATCGTATAGGCGATCACCGGCTGGCCGCACAGCGGCAGCACGCACTTGTCCGGCAAGCCCTTGCTGCCGGCCCGGGCCAGAATGACCGCGAGCGTACGCATATCCCACATAGATCGGCGGATGCCCAAAACCGCCTTGAGAACGCCTCTCGGCCGCCGTTTCCATAGCTCCCGGAGGGCATTGTAACGCGAGTCTCGGCCTGGTCCGCCCGATAAACGTCCCGGCGGATCTCGCGGCGGCGAGTCCGATAATCGGCCAGGACGCCACAATCCATGGTCTTTAACAGTCTCACCTTCGCGGTCTTCTTTGTCGTCGTCTACCTGCTGTATGCGCTGACGATGCGGTGGCTGCGGGTCCAGAACGCATTATTGCTCGTCGCCAGCTATGTGTTTTACGGCTGGTGGGATTGGCGGTTCCTGAGCCTCCTGGCCCTGTCCACGGTTGTCGATTACACCGCCGCCCGGGCCCTGGATCGACGTCGGCCGGCGGACGCACGCGGGCACGAGCCGTTCTTCCACACACCCCGGACCCGTCAGATCCTGCTCTTGTTGTCACTCGGCTTCAACCTGGGTCTGCTGGGTGTCTTCAAGTACTTCGACTTCTTCGCCGCCAGCGCCGCCAGCCTGCTCCGGACAATCGGATTGCCCGTCCAGCCCGCGCTCCTGCACGTTATCCTGCCGGTGGGAATCTCTTTTTACACCTTCCAGACCCTGAGCTACACCATCGACGTCTATCAAGGGCGTCTGCGGGCCACCCGCAGCCTGCTCGATTTTTCCGTATTCGTCTCCTTCTTCCCGCAGCTCGTGGCCGGTCCGATCCTCAGGGCTTCCGACTTCCTGCCCCAGGTCACCCGCCGCCGGCGGATCACGCTCGACGGGGTGTACGAGGGCGGGTACCTGATGTTCGTCGGCCTGTTCAAGAAGGTTTTCGTCGCCGACA
>JAPKGY010000988.1 GCA_026647385.1 Phycisphaerae bacterium
TCCGTTAGATCCATCGCCCCGTTGAAGAACGCGCGGGCTGTGAATTCTCCGGGCTCCGCGGGTCGGGCGCCCGCGCGGGCCAGGCGGTCCATCACCATCGCCAGTACCGGCGGCGCACCCGGTACGTGCAGCTCCACCAGATCCTGACGCGTATAGCTGGCCGGTGCGCGGAACGTATAAACTTCAGCCGGCAGCTCGGCGGATTCATCGATCCGTACCCAGCCGAAGACGCGCCGCCAGGCCGGTACATCCGTCAGCGACGCGGGTTCCTCGGTGCGGAATACACCCGCGGCCAGCGACCGCGCCTCCGGTCCGCTGAGGCGCACGATCCCGCGCACCGCCACGCCCGCGGCAGAAGAGATCGCGACGATCGTATCATCCAGTCGATCGAACATGGCTCGTGAAGTTGAGGCAGATACCTTGGCGTCCCTGTGGGAGAGTATATGCGAACGGAGGGGAACCTCCCATCAGGCGTGTGCAGATTGGGAATAAAGAAAGCTAATCCCGGTCAGCCCGATCATCCCGCGCAGAAGGACCTTTCCCCATTCTCAATCCTCCAATCTCAACTCCCGAGGGGGCCCTCACACCACGAATTCCTCGCGACAGAGGTGTTCGAGCAGGTTTTCCAGGAGATCGGCGGCCTGAACGGAGATGACCACGCTCGTGGTCGGCTTGCCGGTCTTGCCGACGAGCGGTTTGCATTGACCTGCCTTGGGACCGGACGTGGCGACCTCCAACGCGACGGCGGCCCGCATGAACAGCTTAGGCCAGAGGATCACGCCCAGGGCGGTTGCGTCGTGGATCATGAACTTGCCCACGTGCTCGTCGATCTTCTGTTCGAGTGGGAAGTGGATCATGTCGGCCAACAGGGCCCCACCGGGTGTTCGACCGCGTCGCAGGTGGGCGACGTGGGATTCGTCGATGGCCACCTGCCGGGTAACGTCCAGCGGCACAACGGTGATCGGCAGGCCCGACGATAGGACGGCAGCGGCCGCCGCCGGGTCCCGGTGGAAGTTGAACTCGGCGTGCGGCGTGACGTTTCCCTTGTACCAGACCGCCCCGCCCATCACCACGATCCGGCCGACCTTGGCCAGCAGCTTGGGATCCTGCTTCAGCAAAGTCGACAGGTTCGTGAGCGGGCCGATGGCCAGGATGACCAGGCTTGATCCGTACTGCTCGATGGCCTGGCGATAGACGGTCAGGTAGTCCTGGGTCTTGAAGTCCGCCGGAGTGGGTAGCGCGATGCCGCCGAGCCCGTCGGGACCGTGAACGTGGTGCGCGCGCGGGCCTTGGCCCGGCTGGGCGAGTCCCCGGCCGATCGCCGGCCAGGGGGTCCTCTGTAACCCCGCCAGCAGGCGGCCTATATTGGCCGTCGCCTGATCGAGAGACACGTTTCCCTCGACGCTGACGAGCCCGACGACCTCGACCCCGTCGGAATAGAACGCGAGCGTTACCGCCACCGCGTCATCCACGCCCATGTCCGTGTCGATCAGTATCGGAATGGCCATGAGCCGATCCGCCGCTCGAATGCGTTGACAGGTCCCAGCCCACGCGCTACAGTCCCCCTCAATTATTGTGGAAGGGAATACCGCGGTGGTCAACACAAGGGAACTTGTCGCGCAGTTTCGG
>JAPKGY010000989.1 GCA_026647385.1 Phycisphaerae bacterium
CCTTTTCAAGCAATTTCCGACATCGAAGACCGAACCCGGCCAAAAGGCGTATTCTCGGACGTGCGAGCCCCCTGGAACCGAGAAAAACGCCCCAATCGGAGGGGGGAAAGCCCCCTGAACCTTCGCCGAATGGCCGCGGCACGGCGACCCCTCCAGTCGCCTCCGAATCGTGCCTTACGGCTGGATCCCGCCGTAGATGAGGTAGCACTCACCGGCGTGCGTCTTGCTGTCCGGGCTGGAGAGCATCGCCCCGATCAGCATGTCGCCTCGCCCGTCGTTATCCACGTCGCCGGCGGTGGTCAGGCCTTTCGACCGGGCACCCAATCCCAGCGGAGAAACCCCGCCGCCCAGTGCGTCATCCTTCGCCCGGCCGACGAATACATAACCCTCCAAGTCCTTCGTTCCGATCAGCGACAGGCTGATCTCGCCGGCCAGCACGTTGGAGCCTTTGACCAGATAGACCAGACCCGCGCGAGTCAGATCCGTCGATTGACCGCTGTTGGTGAGGTCGTCGGCGACACCGTCGCCGTTGTAGTCCAGACCGACCGCATCCTTGGTCCCGTCCCCGTTGCTGTCGAACCTGGGGCTGGCCCCCGGCGCGGCGATGAGCAGGTCATCCTTGCCGTCATTGTCCACGTCCCCGGCGGGAGAGGTGTTGAAGCCCGCCAGGTCGCCCACCGCGGCGCCGAGCAGTAACGCTCCATAGCCCTGGGCAACCAGGTCCGAGATGGTGAATCCGTTTTCCGGACTCACGAGATTCTGCCGTCCGAAGATGATCAACGCGGCCCCGCGACCGCCGTCGTGGTTCGGCAGACCGATCAGCACGTCGGAAGTGCCGTCGCCGTTGAAATCGCTGCCGCCGGCGACCGCCTCCCCGAGCCGGTCGCCCGGTTCACCGACGATCAATACGCCGTTCAGCCGTTCGGGGTCGCTGGGCGCCCTGGCTAGATCCTCAAGAAGGTAATTGCCTTCCAGCTCGGTCGGACGACGAAAAACGATGTACGCCGCCCCTTCCTGTGCATTTCCCTCCTCGGGGGAGCCCACGACAAAATCCATCCGCCCGTCCTGGTTGAAGTCGGGGATCGCCGTTACGCCGCTGATGCGCACGTTCTCGTCGCGGCCCACGACCATGTACGGACGAAGGATCAGGTCGCCGGGGCTGCCGTACGGCATCACATAGCTCGTCTCATACCCCCCCGTCCTGATGATGTACTGGTGGGGCCGGGAGATCGAGATGGGCGTCCGATCGTTGGGGTCCCAATAGTGGGCGGTGGCGAGCACATAAACGACGCCCGACCCCGTACGGTCGGCGGTGAGTTCCGGCACGTCCACCATCCGGGCGGTCTGGTTCGGAGCCGAGATCAGGAGCAGATCGTAACCCGCGTCCGACTGGATCGAGGCAACCGACGTTCCGAACAGCGAATCGGGAGTCGAGCCGTCTTCCAGAGCCTGGCCCAGGATCCGGCACCCGTACGGTTCGAGATCGTGCGTATCGTCGTACGCAGGGGTGTCGGTCGAACAGCGCGCTCATGCCGACGATGTCCGGTTGGTATTGCTCGGCCGCTGCGAGAAACTTTTCGACGCTTTGATCGACGCCAATGTCATGAACTTTGAATCCGGCGCCCTC
>JAPKGY010000099.1 GCA_026647385.1 Phycisphaerae bacterium
AGCTGTGCGATCGGCACGGCCTCGGCGGGTGGCCGGCGGCGAAACCCGCTAGAATCGCGCCACCCGAGCCCGACCGGCGCTTCCCGAAAGCGTGCGTCGCCGAGCGACTTCAGCAGGATCTCGAGACTCGCCTCGCGCCGGCCACTCTTGACCAGACATCGGGCTTGTGCCTGCAGCGCCTGGGCAGCCAGATGGACGTTCCGGGTTTCGCGAGCGATGCCGGCATACAAGTCAGCCGCCCTGGCAGGGTCGCTCTGGGCGAACTCGACGTAGCCCGCTTTCCGCCAGGTTGGGATGCCCTCATCCTCCCCGGGCGCGACGAAACGGTCGATTCCGGGATAGAGCGGCGTCCCTTGGGTGTCGAACAGGACCACGCTATCCGCCAGGTTGTTGCGGACGATCTGGGCAAAGGACGTTCCAGCTGGCACTGCGGGGTCGACCTGGCCGAGCGCCGCCGCCTTCCGTCGCCAGAAGTCGTCGATTGCCTGCCGGGCGTTTTCAAGCGGCCTGGCGTAGGCATTCTCCAGGCGTTGGCGGATGGCCAGCCGCTCGTTGGTCATGGCTTGGGCCATGAACCACAGGGCGCAGATCGTCGGCGTCAGCACCGCGACCAGCAGCAAAGCCAGCACCGGCCACAGCGTTCTACCGTAGCCGGTGCCGGCAAACGAGTCGCGGGTTGCGAAAAACCTGATCAAGGGCGTGAACTCCACCGATTGCTCGAACGATCACCTGTATCGGCTCGCATCAACGCCGCTTCCGACACGCGGAGAGCAGGCACCGTGCTCCGCCGCTATTTGCGCAGCACCGCGTAGAGGCCCTGGGCTCCCCTGGGCGAAACGGGCGCCACCAGGTACTGCTCCACCGTCCACCCCTGTTTCTGGAAGTCCGCCCATTTGCCTGCCGGCAGCTTGTACCCGTCGATCGCGCCATCGGGGATGACGCCATCCCAACTGCAGATCTTGATCACGAGCCGCTCGCCGGCCGCCACCGGCGGCCCGCCGGTGCGGCTCTCCGCCATCAGCATAGTCGCCATCAGCACCAGGGCAACCGCTGCCCCAGCCGCCAGAAATATGACAGGTCGCGGGATCATCTTGTCTCTCCTTTCGTTTGTCCTGTTTCAATGCGTTTTCACGCAGTCAACGCGCGGGTATGGTTACGGCGTTACCTGCCGTCTTCGCCTCGGCGTCTTTCAGGCCCTGTCGGGCCTGCTCGTTCCCCGGTTCAACCCTGAGCCACATCTGGTAGTACTTAACCGCTTCTGCGGGTTCACCTCTTTCCATGTGTGTGGTGGCCAGCCCGCTCAACGCGGCCGTCGCCCCCGGTTCCGCCTTGACGGCCTTCTCCCAGTAGCCGATCGCCTCATCGGTTTTGTCCTGTTCCTTGGCGATCCAACCCATTCCGTTCAGGGCTGCGGCGTTATTACCCTGCAAGGCCAGGCACTTCTCGAACGAAGCCTTGGCTTGCATCGGCTTGCTTTGGTTGAATTGCGACCAACCCAAACCCTGCCAAGCGGTCGCGTACTCGGGGTCGATCCGCACAGCGGCCTTGAACGCGGTTTCCGCCTCTTCAAACATCTTCTGACTCCAAAGCCGCCAACCCTTGGCGTGTTCGTTTTCCGCGGCTTGCTTATCCGCCGCTGTCGCTTGCCGCCCGCGCTCCTTCCACCACGCCCGCCACTTGTCCTTGGATTCGCCGAGGTATTCCCCGGTGATCTGGGCCAGGGCCAGCCGCGAATACACCCGCACGTTGGTGTTGCCGTGGTCGATCAGTTCGATCAGCGTTGGCACCGCGCCTCGGTCCCCGATGCGCCCAAGGGCGCGAACGGCCATCCACTTGGGCCGGTTGTTGATCATCGGCTCCTCAGCCACCTCGATCAGCGCGTCGCATGCCTCTTTGCATCGGATGTTCCCCAGCGCGGCGATCGCTCGAGTACGTTTGTTGAAGTCGCCTCCTCGTGCATCGGCCGTCCATTGCTCGACCATCGCCTCCCGCTCGCTCGCCGATGCCGCCTCGTACCTGCCCTCCGGCTGGAACCAGCTCGCGAAGGTCTCCTCGAAATGTGTGATCTGCGCGCGGGTGTCAGGATCAAGGAGATCCATCGGGTCCCTTCCGGTCGCCTGCGTCGTCGCCGGCCGAGATGTTGGCGCGATTGCCCGGAAGCTGTCGGCTATCGCGTCATAGGTCGGTCGCATCATGTCAAAGAGGTCCTTCTCCGTGCGGAAGACGAACCACCACACGCTGTCGCCGACGAGGTAGGTCCGGTACTCGACCATGGCCAGGCCGTTGTCCTCGTAATCCGCGACAAACCGCGAGGCGGCCAGGCCGGCGATCTTCGGCTCCGTCCAACTATCCGGACGGACGGCATAGCCCTTGAAGTAGCCTTGCAGCGTTTCAATGTCCCCCTCCGCGATCTGCCGAACCGACGCTCCGGCGAAGACCTCGCTGCCTCCGTGAAGAGCGGCGAGTATGGCCCAG
The DNA here is from genome assembly GCA_026647385.1 of Phycisphaerae bacterium. Lineage (GTDB taxonomy): Bacteria > Planctomycetota > Phycisphaerae > UBA1845 > PWPN01 > JAPKGY01. The sequence continues at coordinate 2,476 of JAPKGY010000099.1, forward strand.
ATACCCGGCTCGGGCGCGAGGATCTGGCATATCAGCGGCCCGGCCTGCTTGCCGGGATGCCGGTACGCGAACCAGCCGGGCGGCAGCGAAAATGATCCCCCCGCCGGCTTATCCGAGAAAACGGTCGGCTTACGGGTCGCGGTGGAGGCCTCCGTCAGTTCCATCGTCGCACCCGACGCATCGTATTTCACCAGATAGCAGTGGGGGTCCCGCGAGAACCACAGATAATGCTCGAGCGTCTTGGTCCCTTGCGCCCATATCTGCAAGGTCATCTTGTTGCATTCATATGAACCCGCCGGCACGGTCAGATTCTCTTTTCCGGTGATCTCAATCCGGCATTCGACCTTCTGGCCGCCCATGACCGTGAAGATCGTGAAGGAAGCCTTGTACCCCTCCGCCAGCGGCAGCCTTCGCAAGAGGTGGAGCGCCTGCTCGTTGTCGAATACGGGTTCATTCACCTTGATCGTCCGGGTCGTCTCCTTACTCTTGCCTCGGGTCGTCAGAGCAACCTTGTCGGCCTCGTACACCGCCCGGTAGTCGCCCATTTCGCTGTTGCACGTTCGCCCGGTCACCGGCGCGAACGTATCCTGTTCCGCCGCCACCAGGGTGTCTTGGAGCATGGTGCCGAGCGTGACCACCTGGTGCGAGCGGATCAGCCAGAGTTTCTTTCCACCCTCTTCGCTCGCATCGGCGGTGTAGATGATCGTGCCGATCTCGCCGCCGGCAGCCGACGTGATGCGGAGACGCATCACCTCGCCGTCCGCCCACGGCGCCGGGCCGATCTTCAACGGCTCGAACCGCAGGGCCTTGAGCTGGTCGGCGGCCTGGGCGGCGATCTCCTTCTGATCGGCGAACAGCGTGGTGACCTTCCCGAAGGCCTCGATCGCTTCGGTCTTGTCGCCCTTCTTGACCAGGCACGATCCGAGCCGGTAGTGCGCCTGGGCGACCAGGCCGCGATCGGCGTCGGCCTGTGTGACGATCTGCTGGTAGAGCTTGATCGCCTCGTCCAGGTTGCCGGCCGTCTCCTCGGTGTAGACCGCCTTCTCCAGCAGCGTGGAGATCGGCTCCGCCGATGCCGCCGCCGTCAGGGCGAGCAACCAGCCGGCCACCAGGGTCAGGCTCAATGGGTACGATCGCATGGGCATGTCCTCCGCAAATGGGTCAGGTATCCCGTACAGGAGGAAGTCTAACCCACCCATGTTACCACTGGGTTACCGGGCGATCCTTTTTTCGTCCTACTTGAAGATTCCCCGGGCCGCACCTACTGTAGATGGTCAAATACTGTCCAGGAACGGAGAGATCAGGATGCGTTTCGCCCGATTTGCCGTCATTGTGGCGGCCTTGAGCATCGTCTCGGCTGCGCATGCAGCCAAGGAGAGGAAAGCAGCGTCCCCCGCCGCCACGGAGCCGTCCGCGGCCCGGTCGGTGGTCATGAAGGGGGTCGTTTACGAGGACCACAACGCGAACGGATCGCGCGAGGAGGGCGAGCCGGGGCTCCAGGGCATGCCCGTATCCGACGGCCTGACCTTCCAGTCGACCCCCGCGAGCGGCGAATTCGAGTTCACCCTCCAGGAGAAAACCCGCGGGGCCGTCTTCGTCTGCACGCCGGCCGGCTGGCGGGCATCTAAACAGTTCTTCGTTCTGGCGGATTTCGATCAGTACGACGGAAAGACCCAGCCGGCGGATATCGGTCTGGTCCGCGATCCGGCCCGCGACACGGATCATTTCCGCTTCGTGCAACTCACGGACACCCACGTGACCGAAGCCCGGGATACCATCGCGACCATGCTGGAGGATATCGAGGTCGTCAACGGCCTGTCCGACGTGCCCACGTTCGTGGTGGCCACGGGCGATCTTGTCAACACCGGCAGTAAGATCGGAGAGATGAAAGGATACCTCGAAGGCACCCGCAATGCGCGGTTTCCCTACTACAACGTGATCGGCAACCACGATTACGGCGGAGAGATCCGCAACACGCAGAATTACGAGAAGTACATCGCACCGGCCTACTATTCCTTCGACGTCGGCCCCTACCACTTCATCGCCAAGGATATCGTTTCCAAGAAGCGAGATCCGCAGATGTACGAGAGCCAGATGAAATGGATGGAGGAGGACGTTCGCCTGAACGCCCGGGGCAAGCGGATCATCCTGTTCCAGCACTACCTGCCGGGATACCGCGAACTCGATTGGCTCGCGGACCACGGCGGGGTCGCCATCTTCACCGGCCATTGGCACGGCAGTCGCGAACGCAGCTACCGCGGCGTGCTGGACGTGAACAGCGCGACGCTGCGGTTCGGCGGCATCGACCGAAGCCCTCGCGGGTTCCGCATCATCCACGTCGAGGGCGACAAGATCCGTTGTGAAAGACGCGTCGGCGGTCAGGACAAGCGGGTGGAGATCATCCAGCCGGCACTGAACGGGACGGTTGGCGGGCCGCTGATCGATCTGCGCATCCTCGCCTACGACTCGGCCGTGCGCGTCAAGCAGGTGCGTTACGCGATTTTTGACGGCGATCAACTCCCGGCTGAATCGGCCCAGCCTCTTACGGAAGGATTCCTGTGGGCCGAGGGCTCGTGGTCGTGGGTCGCCCGATGGCCGGTGCGGGAGGGCACGCCCGAGGGGCCCAAGTTCATCCGCGTCGAGGTGGCCGGTGCCGACGGCAACACATGGCGCAAGGAGGGCACCTTCACGCTGGGTTCGTCACCGCCGCCCAAGGTCGCCGCCGGCGAGAACTGGCCCTTCTTCCACAACGACGCCGGCCACCGCGGTTACGTGAAAACAGGTCCGAAGCCGCCCCTTTCGGTCGCCTGGGCGACCAACGTCGGCGGCACGATCTACATATCGAGTCCGGTCATCGCCGACGGCCGGGTCTACGTCGCGTCGAGTTTCCTGGAGTCGCTGGACGATTGCGCGGTCACCGCCCTCGACTTGGCCACCGGCCGTCGGGTCTGGCGAGCCCCGGTCGATTCCTCCGTCACCCACAGCCCCGCGGCCTATGGCGATAACGTACTGGCGGTCTCCGAGGCGGCAACACTCTATTGCTTCGACAAGGACGGATTCCCGCGCTGGAGCGCCTCGCTCGCTCGGGAATACGACACGCGCTGGGAGGTCAGCTTTCCGATCACCGACGGCCAGGCCGTTTATGCCGGCCGGTGCAACGGGTTCGGCGCGTACGATCTCGCTACCGGCAAGGTTCTGTGGCGTCAGCCGGGCGGTGAGGACTGGTGGCCCAGCATCTACGCGGGCCCGAGCCTCGGCACGAACACGGTCTATCAGGGCGGGCCGTTTGTTCGCGCCCTCAATCCCAACAACGGCGAAGTCCTTTGGAATAATCAGAAGATGATCGCATCCACGGTCACGGTCGTGCCGGCCGTCGTCGAACGCGACGAGCAGGGCGACCGTCTGTACGTGTTCCACAACAAGAACACGCTGCGCTGCCTCGACGGCAAAACCGGCCAGGAAATCTGGCACGCCCATACGTCCGAGGCGGGCGGTACGGATGCGGAGGCTGTCCCGTTCGGCGACGAAACGGGTACGCCCGCCGTCGGCGAGGACGTCGTCTGTCTCGGTAGCACCGACTCCAAGGGCAAGGGCGATCAGAATTGGCCGGCCGCCATGTACGGCTTCGACAAGGCCACCGGCCGGATGCTCTGGAAGTTCCCCGTCGGCCGGGGTGTGGCCCCCACCGTGCCGTACAAGCGCGAGGTGGCCACCATCACCGGCTCGCCCGTGATGGTCGGCGACATCGTCTATTTCGGTGCCACCGACGGATGGTTCTACGCGCTCGACGCCAAGACCGGCCAGTGTGTCTGGAAGTACTGGTTCGGCCTGCCCATCGCCTCGACCGTCGCGGTCAGCGGTAACGCGCTCATCGTCTCGACGTGGGACGGCACCGTGTATGCCTTGGCGGCCCCCTGACCGTTTCGGTGGAGGGTGGCATGGGCTAACTCGTTGGCCCGTGTCTTGCGCGACCCCACGCGTAACCAGCTGGCTCGCCACAGCGACCTGCCGTGGCGACCCATGCCACCCGAGCCCGCCGGTCCAGGCCATGCTTCCACGGATGCACCCTGACGCGGGTGGCCGGCTCCTGACCGCTTGACGGATCGCCCCGTCTCGACTACCACGTCACCCACCACATCTCGTTCGTGGTGAGTGGGCCGAGCCGAGAAGGGAATCCGGATGGACGCGAAAATCGAGCTGATCGACTACGCCGTAATCGTCGCGTATTTTCTGGCTGTCTTTGCCGTCGTCTGGTGGGCTGAACGGGGGCAGTCCTCCGCCCTCAAGACCTCCGCGGGTTATTTCCTCGCGGGCCGTAACGTCGGCTGGTTCGTGATCGGCGCGTCGCTGTTCGCGTCGAACATCGGGGCCGAGCATCTCGTCGGGCTGGCGGGCACCGGTGCGAAGTCCGGCGTCGTCTTCGGCCAATACGAGGTTCAGGCTTCGCTCATCCTGATGCTGCTCGCCTGGCTGTTTGTTCCCTTCTATCTGCGCAGCGGCGTCTACACGATGCCTGAATTCCTCGAGCGTCGCTACGGGCCGGCTGCCCGCTGGTACCTGGCCGTCATCTCGATCATCGGGTACGTCCTCACCAAGATCTCCGTCACGATCGCCGCGGGAGGCATCGTCTTCACCGCCCTGACCGGTGTCGGATTCTGGACCGGTGCGGTCATCGTCGTCGTCGCCACCGGGATATACACCATTTTCGGCGGCCTCCGCGCGGTGCTCTACACCGACATGATGCAGATGTTCGTGCTCGTCGGCGGCTCCGTCGCGGTGCTCCTATACAGCCTGCACGAGTTGGGGGGCTGGAGTGAGATGTGCAGGATCGCCGGGCCGGAGATGCTTACCCTGTGGAAGCCGTTCAGCCACGCCGACTTCCCCTGGACCGGTATTCTCTTCGGTGCGCCGATCGTGGCGGTCTGGTACTGGTGTACCGACCAGTTCATCGTCCAGCGCGTTCTCAGCGCGCGGGGAATCCATGAGGCGCGCCTTGGGTGCATCTTCGCCGGTTATCTCAAGCAGCTCCCGCTCTTCATTTTTGTGATTCCCGGCGTGGCGGCCTTCTGCCTCAGGGAGGTCGGTCGAATCAATCTGCCCGAGTCCGATCAGGCACTGCCCGTCCTCATCGCGAGCCTTCTGCCGGCGGGTGTTCGAGGCCTGGTGGTCGCCGGGCTGCTGGCGGCCTTGATGAGCTCGCTCTCCTCGGTGTTCAACTCCTGCTCGACCCTGGTGACCATCGACGTTTACAAGAAACTTCGCCCGCAGGCCTCCGAACGCCGGCTGGTCCTCGTCGGTCAGATCTCCACGGCCGCTCTCGTGGGACTCGGTTTGGCCTGGATTCCCTTCATGGAGCTGATTTCCGGACAGATCTATCAGTATCTCCAGTCGGTGCAGGCCTACATCTCCCCCCCGGTGGCTGCCGTGTTCCTGCTCGGCGTGACCTGGAAGCGGATCAACAGCACGGGCGCCATGACCTCGTTAATCGCGGGTTTCGTGCTGGGTGCGATTCGATTCCTGGCGGAACTCAACAAGGACGCTCTTGCCGTCGGAGGGCTGCTTCGCCGTTATGCCGAAATCAACTTCATGCATATGGCCGTCCTGCTCTTCGTCGTCTGCTCGGTCCTCATGGTCGTGGTCAGTCTGCTGACCCGGCCCGAGCCGGAATCGAAGCTGGCCGGCCTGACGTTCGCGACCGCCGACCAGTTGCCGTCGGCCGAGGCGCAAAAGCTGGCAGCCACGCCCGGCCAGCGCCGTCTCCAAATCGGACTCACTCTTACCGTGGTCGCGCTCGTGGCGGCTGTCTGGATTTATTTCAGTTA
>JAPKGY010000990.1 GCA_026647385.1 Phycisphaerae bacterium
TCAACTCCGCGAACTTTGCATGAGGAGATCAAGCGATGGCGACGAAAACGACCGAAATGCAGAAGAAACCGCAGGCCGAGGTGAGTCGGGCCGAACGTACTCGCAGCGGCCGAGCGTACTTGCCCAATGTCGATATCGTCGAGCGGAAGGATGAATTGCTGGTGCTCGCGGACGTGCCGGGAGCGGCGCCCGGCGACATCGACATCCATTTCGAGAACGGCACGCTCGAGATTTACGCCAAAGTCCAGCCGAGAAACCGCGAGTCGGCCCGGATGCTGTTGCAGGAGTATGGAATCGGCGACTTCCACCGCGTCTTCGAGGTGAGCGAGGCGGTCGACGCCGCGCGAATCCACGCCGACTGTGCGGACGGCGTCCTGACCCTTCACCTGCCGAAGGTCGAGGCGGTCAAGCCGCGCAAGATCGCGGTCAAGTCAGGGTGAGATCAAAAGTCAAAACGTCAAAAAGCCCAAATGCTGGAACTTCGGGAACACCGGTTGTGACTGTGGCGTGGATCCCGGGATCAGCGTATTCCGTTCGCGGCTTGGAAGGGAGGTGTGGGCGGATGAACCTCATACCCTGGAGGAACAAGCGGGCGCCCGAGCAATCGGAACTGGTTCCGGTCGCCCGGTTCCGGGAGGGGATGGATCGTCTGTTCGACGATTTCTTCCGGGACGGGCTGTCCGGAATAGATCGGCTTCTCGCTCCGGTAATGGGCAAAGGGCCGGCTGTCGACGTGTCCGAGGATGACAAGCACATCACCGTCCAGGCGGAGTTGCCGGGGGTGGAGCCCGGTGACATCGATCTTCGCCTGAATGGCGACCTGATCACGATCTCGGGTGAGAAAAAGGAAGAGCACGAGGAGAAGCGGGGCGGTTATCATCACGTCGAGCGGCGATTCGGCTCGTTCCAGCGGACGGTCCGCCTGCCGGGTGAGGTCGACCCGGACAAGGTCGAGGCGGAGTACCGTAATGGCGTGCTGACCGTGAAGATGGAGCGGGCGCCCGGGTCGGTTCGCAAGCGGATCCCGGTGACCAGGGCCGGCAATTGACCGAGGCCCGGATCGCTCGGGCAAAGAGTCCGTGAGCGTTTGCGCCGGGACCAGTCCGCTCCGGGCTGAAATGCAGCCCGCCGTCAACTGTTACGAGCCTGGTGGCCACCGCGGCCATTGCGTGGTCTTGATCGAGCGGTGGATCGCGGCTAATGTCAGTGTATCTCCAGTCGGTACATCCAGGGCGTGCCAACCGGTGTTGACGCGCCCTTTTCGTTGTTGGCGAGGGAGTAGGCACGATGGCGACCAGCCAATTTGACGTCAAGCAGATCGGGGAGGAAGTCCAGGCCAAGAGCGAGCCGTTTCGACGGCTTCTCGAACAGATTCGGCACGTGATCGTCGGGCAGGAGGACCTGCTGAACAAGATGCTGGTCGGGCTGCTGGCGAACGGGCACATTCTGATCGAGGGCGTGCCCGGGCTGGCCAAGACGACGGCCGTCGCCTGCCTGGCCCGCGGGATCCACACCGGGTTCCAGCGCTTGCAGTTCACGCCCGACCTGCTGCCGGCCGACCTGATCGGGACCCTGATCTACCGCCCGCAGGACGGCCAATTCATCGTTCAGAAGGGCCCGATCT
>JAPKGY010000991.1 GCA_026647385.1 Phycisphaerae bacterium
GTAAGCTCACGAACGAGCCTTATGCGGCTTATCTCAAGAAGACATTTTTTGAACCGCTCAACATGACCGATACAGACGTGCACCGCTGGAGCGACATTCTCCCTCGACAGGGCCAGGTCGATCGCCGCCCAGACCCACGTTTCCCCGCTCGCGTAGTCGTCCTGGCAGCCGGTGTTGTAAGTGAGCTGGCAGTAGAAATCGTTGTCATACTCGCCGTATTGATCGGGCCGCCGACAATTCTTCACGCACAGGAACGCGCCCGGGCTGCCGTCGTCGTTATCCGGATAGCGCCATTCCGGAAACCCGGGCACTGCGGGAACTCGGCCTTCCCAGTAGGGACATTCGGCGCCTTCCGCATCACATTGCGGCGATCCCGCCCAGTCCACCCAATCAGTCGTGGCGCCGGGAAAGTACGCCGCAGTCACCGTTTCGAAGGCCAGGTTGTGCGGGTCCGTCTGCGGCGTCCCGTCGCCGTTGTACAGCGTCCCGCAGAAGTAGGCCTCGGCGAGGCAGTTTCCACCCGAGACGGTTTCGTGGCAGAGGTCCGGGTGGGGACACGTTTGCGTTTCCCGCTGCTTGAAGAGTCCGTTGCCATGTTGCGCGTCCGGCCCGCCGGGGTTGCGTTGCGGCCCGCAGATGTAGGCGGCCCAACCCGAATTCTCGCCCTTGACCTCACTGCTGTATGCGGGATACGGATTGTGCGGTGGAACCGGATCCCACATGGTAACCATCTCGTTGATCTGATGGGCATAGCCGCCTTGGTGGGCGAAGTACCGGTGCAGGTCCAGGCCCGGATCGAACCCGGGAGCAGGGAAGTTCGGATCGGTGCAGTGGATCCGGTGATCGGAAATCGACCCGCTGCCTTCGGGCTCCCAGGCGGAGCAGGACTCAAACCGTTCGGTGAAGACCGTGCAGACGCCGAGCGGCCCGGTCGGCGGCGACGACGTCGTCGTATTCCAGCAGGCGTCCCAGTCAGCCGGTGCTTCCCACGATTTCCACTCCTGGGCGGCGTTGTCCCAGTACATACACGCCAGATAGTGCCCGTTTGGCCAACCGTCGTAGCCGTAGCCGTTCCACTCGTATCCGTCGTAGTTCGTCTCATTGTTCGAGTAGATGACCCACCCACACGGCCTGTTCCAGTGGATGTTCCAGTTCGGTGTCATCGCCCGCCGGCGGATCGGCGTTTTCACCCAGAGGCCGTAGCGGACGAAGTAGTCCACAGCGGCGATGATCTCGAGCAGGTGCGTCTCGCTGATCACGTCGCCGGCCTGGAGGCCACGCTTGCCCAACGCGTTGTAGATCTTGCAGCCGATGTCGCCGCTGTATTTCGGGGGCGAGAGGAGCAACCGGGCCGGCGACGATCCCCACGAGACGCCCTCGCCGTACTTTGGGTTCTCCGGCCAGAGCGGATCGACACCTCGCCAGGACTGGCGGGCCCAAAGGCTGCCGACGGGGGAGTCCGGCGAGAGATTGTGCAACGGGCGTGGCGCGCGTGGGCGATCGGCTCGCGCTGCCGGGCGGATCGAACGGCAACGGGGCCCGCGGCCGCGATTCCGCCTCCGCGGAGCGCAGCAACGGCCACCGCGAGCGAGCGGCTTCGACTACCCGGCTCGCGACGCCCCC
>JAPKGY010000992.1 GCA_026647385.1 Phycisphaerae bacterium
TTCTCAAAAAGCACGTGTGGAATTTCGACGGTGTGGCGGTCGCGCGCGCCAGCTCCGGTGCTTTCGAACGCCTACCCCTCGTTCACGGAGTTTCGCCTTGGCGATCGGCAGGGCTTTGCCTTCGGGTATGACGCCGTCGACTTGTTTGTGCTCCGGGACTCCGGCACTGAGCGCCGCGTTGGCTTCGCGAGGCCAACGGCGAAGCTCGAACGCGTAATCTCCGTCGCGGGCCACATCCAGCCCCCACGGGCCGCTGCGCGGGTCGCCGCGGCGCACCTGGAATTGCTGATCGAGAAACACGTCCTGCCAATCCGCGGCCGACAACAGAGTTACCGGCTCCGCGTCCGCGCCCACGGTAAGATCGCTGAACCGGTTCACCGTCGGCTCGACATCCGCCCACCACCGGTCGTAGTGCTCCTTCATCCTGGCGACGATCTCCGGGTGCTCGTCCGCCACGTTCTTGTCCTGCGTGGGGTCCGTCGTCAGGTCGTAAAGGTCTCTTCCGTCCAGCAGTCGCCACCGTTTCCAGAGGACGGCTGCGTCGCCCTTGGCCGGTACCGGAGCGTTCATCCGGCTGAACTGCACGACCAGCATCCGCTCGGGCAACTTGGACTCCGTGCCGCGCAGCAGGCCCGCGAGACTCACGCCGTCCCATCGGACGTCCGGCGGTGACTTGAGCGAGCACAACTCCACCAGGGTCGGCAGCAGATCCTGAATCTGGGTCAGTTCGCGGATGTCGCGGGGTTCCCCCAGTTTGCCCGCCGGCCAGCGGAAGAAGCACGGAACGCGGTGTCCGCCCTCCCAGAGCGTGATCTTCTTGCCCTTCATGCCGGCGTTGTAAATCTTCACGCCGGCCGTCCCCCCGTTGTCGGTCATGAAAATCAGGATCGTATTGTCCCGCAAGCCGGTTTCCGCCAGCATCCGGTCCAACCGCCCCAGGTTCTCGTCGATGTTGGCGATCATGCCGAAAAAGGCGGGGACCCCGCCGCCCAGGCCCCGGTACGGCTCGCGGTATTTCGCCGGTACCCAGAGCGGGCTGTGAGCGGCGTTCAGCGGGATATACGCCAGGAAAGGCTCCTTCGCCTTCGCCCGGTCCTTCATCCAGGCCATCGCCTCGTCGAACAGAACGTCCGTGCAGTACCCTTTGTATTGCCTGACTTGCCCGTCCTCCGATCGAAAGTACGGGTCGAAGTAGTCGTTGTTCCAGTAGTCCGGCGCGGACGGGATATGCGAGGACGGGAACCAGATCGCTTTCTGGAAACCCCGATCCTGAGGCCGATACGGATACACGTCGCCCAGGTGCCACTTCCCGAACATCCCGGTGCGATAGCCGGAGTCGGCGAAGACGTTCGCCATCGTCGGGATGCCCCGGCGAATCATCGTCCGCCCGCTGCTGACGTTCATCGCCCCGTTGTCGAGGGCGTCCCTGCCGGTCATGAGCTGAGATCGCGTCGGCGTACACATCGGCGACGCATGAAAGTCGGTGAACCGGATGCTCTGGGCGTGAAGCCGGTCCATTTCCGGTGTCTTGAGAATCGGGTTGCCGTGACAGGACAAATCGCCGTAGCCCTGATCGTCCGTGAGCACAATCACGACGTTGGGCTTGGCCGCCGGCGCAAAGTT
>JAPKGY010000993.1 GCA_026647385.1 Phycisphaerae bacterium
CCGCAGCCAGGTCAAACGGCCAACGCCATACGCGACGCGCTCCCCTTACGACGGACGATCCCCGTCGAACATCCGCACGCGCTCCTATTCTTGACCGCGAGCACCGGAACCGGGCTTTCACAGATCAGGTGCTCGGTCACGGCACCCAGCAGGACGCCGGCCGCCCCGCTGCGCCCGCGAGCACCGATCACCACCAGGCTCGCTCCCTCACGATAAACCGTCTCCAGAATGATCTCGGCGGGCCGGCCGGCCGAGTCCGGCGCACAGCGGCAATCAACCGCAACCCCGCCGGTATCCACCGAGGACAGCAGAATCTCGTTCTCCCGTTCCGTCGCCTTGAGCATCAACGCCAGATGCTCCGCGAACGCCGGTTCGGACTCCGCGCAGATCGCGCTCACCGGGAACACGTGCAGGCACCGGACTTTCGCGCGCGTCACCGTCGCGATCCTGCAGGCCGCCTCGACCGCTCGGGCCGAACACTCCGAATTCCGCACGGGCACAAGGATTTCGTCGATCCTGGCCTCGGTGCTGCGGGGAACGACCAGAACCGAACAGGTCGATTTCATCGTCACCCGTCGAGCTAACGTTGCCTCGTCCCGTTCGGGACCCCGGCGCCCCATGACCACCAGGTCCGCGCTCTGATCCAGGGCGTAATTCAGAATCGCAACCATCGGCGATTCGACAATCGACCGGCATGCGATTTCCTCGCCCCCGTGACCTCTGAAATGCGCGTCGGCCAGAGCACTCAATTCGGCCGCGTCAGGTTCCTTTGCCTGCGACAGGCCGACTTGTTTCGAGGGCTCCGCGATGTCGGTGACGTGCAGAAGATGAACCTGCCGTGAGCCGCAAACCCGTGAGATCAGGCCCGCATAGCTCAGGAGCCAGGGGGCCTGATGGCGATCCTTGAGGCATACGAGGATCTTATCGAGCTTCTCCATCGAGATTTGTCCCCCAACGGCCGGAACAGCGCCCGCCGACGACACGGACCGCCGTTTCGTATGAAAGGGCGTGGTTCTCCAGCCGCATCGGAGTGTACGGCGGCGTCTCACACCGGGCAAGACCTGAAGCTGCAGCTCCCGCCAACGGCGAAGAATCCCGCTCGACTCGAAGAACAGCCCCCCACCCACCTCGTGCAGCGCCGCCCATACAGGGTCGATCGTCTGACATCCTGCGAAGCGCACGCCTTCCGGCCGCTGGCAGCCTCCCAACCCATCACGCCCTGGACGGCCTTCCCACGGCCGCGCTCATGCTTGGCCGCATTGCCCGGCGCAGGCCCATCGCGGCCATGGCCCCGCGGTAAAACGGGTCCGGCCTGCTCGGGTTCCGGGCATCCCTCGAACCTTCAGGCGAGCCGCCCTATCGCGACGGCCGAGGACGGTCTGACGGCAGGTTTGGAGCAATTCCTCGGCGGTGCCCGACCTGCTGGCCGCTGGCACAGGTATAGTGTAAGTTCCCTATTCCTCAGTCATCCCGCGGAAGCGGGGCTCATCGATGGCGGCCGGCGCGGGCATGAAAAAAGCCTGGCCGCTTGGATGAACAAGGGGGGTTGCGTCGGCAGCGATGCAGGCGTCCATATCCGCCTGCGCGCCTGCCAGATCGCCC
>JAPKGY010000994.1 GCA_026647385.1 Phycisphaerae bacterium
GCTCCCGAAGCATCACCAGGAGCCAGTCATGAGAATCGGGCTCATCGTCATGGAGCTGGGGTTCGGCGGAGGGGGCGAGCATTACGCCATCAACCTGTCGCTTGGACTGAAACGGGCCGGCCATCATCCCGTGATCGTCACCGCCGACGCAAGGCTGAGCGAACCCCTCGTGGCCGAAGGGATACCGGTGCTGAAACATCCGGTCGATCGGCGATCTCCCGCCAGGCTGTGGAGCAACTCGCACTGGCTGGCCGGCGTCGCCGAGGATCAAGGCTTGGAAGTATTCAATCCGACGGGCATATTTCCGGCGATCACCGCGCACTGGGCTCGCAATCACCTGCTGCGGAAAGGCAAGGCCGTCCCCAATATCGTCACCATCCACAACCTCAGCAAGCTGACCTGGTCCTATTACAAACTGGGGGCCACGCTCCTCAACCATTACGCGGACCACATCATCTTCGAGTCCCAATGCGAACTCAACCGGCTTCGAAAACGCGGCTTCCGCAACAGGTACACCCTTTTGCCCAGCGGAACTCCGCCCTGCAAGCAGAGTGAAGTCACTGAGTCCCGGGAGGAAATCCGCCGAGACCTCGGCATTCCGCACGATACGGTCCTCTTCCTCATGCCGGCCCGGATGACCGAGGAAAAGCGTCACGATCTGCTCCTGGAGACCCTCGCCCGCCGAGAGGTCCGCTCCCTGCCGATCCGCTTCTACCTGGCCGGCGACGGGCCTCTGATGGAAGGTTACATGCGCCGGGCCGAGGAGCTGGGTGTGTCCCATCTCGTCGTGTTCGGGGGATACCGGCGGGACCTGCCGCGACTGTACGCTGCCGCCGACGCGTTCTTCCTGTGCAGTTCGATGGAGTCAATGCCGGTGAGCATCCGCGAGGGGATGGCCGCGTCGTTGCCCGTGGTCGCGACCGACGTCGGGGGGACGGCCGAGATGGTCGAGGACGGCGAGAACGGGTTGCTCGCGCCCTCGGGCGACTCGGCGGCCCTGGGCAGGGCCATCGGACGACTGGCGACGGACGCGGATCTCCGCCGGCGGATGGGCCTGAGAGGCAAAGAAATCTATCAGGACAGGTTCGAGTACCAGAGTTGGATCACCCGATCGGTGGCGGCGATGGCCTGTGTGCGCGAAAACTTCATCGTCCGTCACTCCGCGTCGCACGGCCCGTTCGAGCTGGCGGCGAAAACGATCGTGGATCGCTGACTCGCCGGTCAAGGCCATCGCCCCCCACGACTCACGGTGTTCAATGCCCATTCGCGTCATGCACGTCATCGGCCAGATCGGCGTCGGCGGGTGCGAGAAGCACCTGCTCGAAGTGTGCAGACGCATGGACCGGACCCGGTACGATCTGGCCTTGTGCTACTACTCCCGGCAGGCCGACAGCATGATCGAGGCCTTCGAGCAAACCGGGACGAAACTCTATTTCACCGACAAGTTCGGCGGCGCGAGCCTGTGGACGTTCTTCAAGACCCTGCGACGCTTTCTCCTCGACTTCAAACCGGACATCATCCACACTTTCAACTATTTAAAAAGTATCGGCATCAAAACTCTTTAGCAGTTTCGAAATTCCCTGCATTATTTCACCATCAG
>JAPKGY010000995.1 GCA_026647385.1 Phycisphaerae bacterium
GTAGCCCCACCGGCCGCCGCCGGTCGCGTCGCCGATGACCCAGGTGCCGCCGAATTGGGTGACGTCGGCATCGGTCTTGCCCCAGTTCATGTAGCCGCGGGCGTTCGCCTGGACGCCGCCGGACTCGGTGAAGCCGAACAGCACGCGGATGCAGCGGATGTTGTTATAGCCATCGACGTCGGACACGGTTGCGGTCACGGTGTAGGGAGTCGTATCGTCCGCGACGAGGACGGCTGAATCAACCTGGGGAAGCGACGTCAGTCGGGGCGGCGTGGCTGCCTGCGCCGGGAGCGGATAGGCGGCCGGCACAGCCGCAATCAGCAGCAATCGGCAGACGCGGCAGGCACCGGTTGTTGTTCCCTCTCGCCCCATCGTCCGCGTTCCCCCTCGCGACATGCGACACGGGAGCGGTGTCCGCCCGCCAGGCGGGTGACAAACCCGACCGGCGTTGACCGCCTAATGCACGTACCGAAGACGGCGATCGGCCGTCCGTATTCATTGTACACGCTTGCACCCCCGTCGCGCCCACCCACTTTGTGGTTTGGAGAAGGAAGTCGGTATCGACTGAATCAGTCAGTAATACTGCAAGATTTCGGGTGGCTCGCCCCCCCTGACCCACGAGCGGGCCGCGCCCCCTCCGCCACCGCACGGATTCTCGGTGTACGGTGGCTCTGGATCAAAGTGCCCTGTCAGAAGCGTGCGTCGTCCTTGGGTTTGAGGGAAACGGTGACGCCGATTTCGCCGCCAATCGCCACCAGTTCGGACTGGAGCCGGTTGACGTCCACATAGGGCGGGATCTCCACCTCGATGAGCATGACGTAGAGGGGCTTGTCGTGGTGGATGACTTCGGTCTGAAGGTTGGTGACGTTGACGCGCTGGTCGGCCAGGTGGCGGGTGATCCGATAAACGATGCCCTTGCGGTCGGCCCCATAAACGTGGATGAGATGCTTGGGCTGTTCGGAGCGCGGCTCGCAGGCTTCCTCGGGGCGCAGGTCGTGGACGTCCAGTTGGAGTTTCATGTCGTCGACGACGCCGGCGAGTTTCTGGGCGAGTTGCCGACTGACCATTCCCTCGGGCATGCGGATCATGAGCATGCAGGCGAAATCCGGGCCCAGGCGTGCACAGGTTGAATCCTCGATGTTACAGTCGCTCTCAACGAGCACGCCGGCAATGGCGGCCACGATTCCCGGACGATCGCCGCCGCTGGCCGTCAGTAACGCGTAATTGGGCATAACAGACTCCTGGTCCATCCCACCCGCCTCGGCCTCCTGCCGGGCGGGCGCGGCAAACAGGCCCACGCAAAGGGAAAGCGAGGTCCGTCCGATCCGAGCTTCGCGTAAGGGCCGGCTTTCGCTCACGATCCGATCGCCGCGCGGGTCGCCACGGCGACGAGCACCGAAGCCGGCGGCTCTCCAATCCCGGGATCGGTCCGTTTGAGTTGTTTAGTCTACGGGTACCCCGGAGGCAATGCAATCCGCGCCCCTTGGCGAAAACATCCGCCGCATTGGCCCGCCGAGCATCGGTACCGACCTCCCTTTCCGCCAAGGTTACCGGCCCTTCGAACACGCATGCCCCAAAAGCGGACCCGCGCTTGCAA
>JAPKGY010000996.1 GCA_026647385.1 Phycisphaerae bacterium
ATCCGGCGCCGTGCGGGCATATGCCCGCGTCGCGTGTCAAAGGCTTGGGGTCGGCTCGGGACGGCGGATGGTATTCGACGCTGTCGATTGTGCGGGAGTACGCTCATGATCCGTGGAATCAAATGGCTGGTCGGTCCGGGGGTTCTCGCGATGACGCTGGTGAGCTGGATGTGCCTGGCTGGCAATGAAGAACCCGAGAAAAAGCGGATCCTCTTCTACAGCGAGTCGGAGGGGTTCCGGCACTCGGTGGTCGCTCGGCCTTTGACCGGCGAGATGGCCCATGCCGAGAAGGAACTCAAGAGGATGGCAGAGAAGGCCGGGTACGAGATCGAGTTCAGCCAGTCATTCCACGACCTGAAATCCCCCAAGCAACTCGATCGGTACGATGCGATTGTCCTCTACACGAGCGGAAACCCCAAGTTCAACCTCGAAGCCCTGTTCCAGTGGCTTCGGTCCGGCAAGGCGCTGATCGGGATCCACGCTGCCACGGACACCTGGCGGGGCGAGGGTAAGGAAATCACCGAGTATACGAAGGTGATCGGGGGGGCCTTCAAGACACACGGCACGACGAACAAGGAGAAGGTCGCCATCAAGATCGAGGATCGCAACCATCCGGCCACCCGGATGTTAGGGGCGGAGTGGGTCATCGCCGACGAAATCTATCATCACGACAAGTACTCCCGGGACCGGATGCACGTACTGATGAGTGTGGATACGTCCAAGACGAACCTCGGCCCGCAGAAGATGGAGGCGGGCGGGGATTATCCGCTGGCCTGGACCCGCGAGGAAGGGAAGGGGCGGGTGTTCTATACAGCCATGGGGCACCGGGAGGACGTCTGGACCAACCCGACCTTCGAGGAGCACCTGATGGCGGGGATCGCCTGGGCGATGGGACTCACAGACGGGAAGTAGCGATTGCCCTGTTGGACGGATCGGCAAAGGCGGATCGGTAAAGGCGGATCATCGGGTCTGTGGCAGTTTGGGGAGAGGGTGGCACGGGCTAACTGGAGGGGGTGGCATGGGTCGCCACGACGACTCGCCGTGGCAGGCTAACGGGTTAGCCCGGGTCTTCGTCGCAGGCGTCACGGGCTAACCAGTTAGCCCACGTCACCCGTAAAACGTGGTTCATTGTGGAGCCGCCGGACCTGCCCTGGGCCGAGGCTGATCCTGCGAGTCTGGGGATCGCCGAGTGAGTCGTAGCAAAGGGTTCCTTATGATCTCCGTGCGGAAACGGTCTGTGTGTCTCAGGGGTGTGGCCATAGCCCTCGCGCTGGCGGGCTGCGAGGAAAAGCGGCATGTCTCGTCGGGTAACGGGGCGACCCAGCAGCCGACGACCGTGCAGGCGGAGATCGTGACCGCGGCGGGCAAGCCTCGCCCGCTGCCGGGAGCGGACAAACCGTACCACGGGTTGGCCTGGCAGATCCACCATGCGAAGGAATCGGTCGACGAGGCCCGCAAGCTCTTGCCGGAGATCGCTGCCCTGGGTGCAAACGCCGTGCTGATCAGCAACGCGGGGTACCAGTCACGATAACATTTTTCGGTCATAATCCTGTTCTTGCTGTGTCTGCACGAGATGATTGCCGCCGTGGTTTC
>JAPKGY010000997.1 GCA_026647385.1 Phycisphaerae bacterium
AACTGCGATTACGCATTTCAACAATTACGCTTTGCTGGAAACGGCCCACGCGTTCGGGACAGGCCCACGTCGCGGACGCTCAGGTTCATCCTGCCCTGCTCGTCGTTGAAAATCCGCAGATGGGCGATCTTGTCCACGAGGTAAGCCACGTCCTCCGACGAATCGTCGCGGGCCACGCCCGCATAGACCAGCAGGCCCTGGCCGATCTCGCCCGTCACTTGGCCGTCGACGGTCACGCGTGCGCTCGAAACTCGCTGAACCGCGGCTCGCATGGAATCTCTTCCGGAAGTCAGCTCCCTTTCTTTTCCGTTCTGCCCGACGCCTGCTCCAGCAGCGTCACGAGCTGCGGGGACGGTGTCCCGCCCAGCTTACGGCATCGTTCGATGTCCGCCCAGGCCTTGTCGTATTCCTTCATCCGATAGTAATCCACCGCTCGGTTGTTATACAGCATGGGCGATGTCGGCTCGAGTTCGATGGCTCTCGAGTGATCTTTCAGGGCCCGCGCGTGCTGACCGAGGCTCGTGTAGGCCACGCCCCGGTTGTTGTATGCCGAGGCCCACGTCGGCTGAAGTTGAATCGCCCGGTCAAAGTCGCGAATTGCCCGGACATGATCCCCCATGGCCGTCCAGGTCATGCCGCGGTTGTAGTGTGCGTCGGCGTCCTCCGGGCGGAGTTCGATGACCTTCGACAGATCCTCAACAGCCCGGTCGTATCGCTCCAGCGCGAGGTACGCGAGTCCGCGGTTGTTGAGGGCGTCCGGGTTGGTCGGGTGAAGCGATAG
Source organism: Phycisphaerae bacterium (assembly GCA_026647385.1). GTDB lineage: Bacteria > Planctomycetota > Phycisphaerae > UBA1845 > PWPN01 > JAPKGY01. Next base: position 782 of record JAPKGY010000997.1, read on the forward strand.
CGCCGTCGTGTAGCACTCGATGGATTTTTCGTTCTCTCCCCGATCGAGATGAAACCGGCCCATCTGACAGTGCAGGTGCGGCGAATGGGGGGCCAGTTCGAGCATGTACGCGAGAAACCCCTGCGTCGTCTCCCATTTCTGAAGATAACGGTGCGTACCCGCCCCGAGCAGCCCGGCGGCCGCCACCACGGCGCAGGCGGTCGCCGCTCGCCGAATCCGCCGCGTGCGTTCGGCGCCGCCCGCCGTCGCTCGATCGAGCGCCCAGGCCAGCATTATCGCCAGACCGAAAGCCGGCAGATAAACGTACTTGTCCGAGGCTGACACCCAACTGTATCCGACGAATCCCATGGTCGGCGCCAGCCCCAGGTAGAAGATCAGCGTGCCGGTCCAGATGGCCGGTGTGCGCCGGGCGGAGAGTACCATCGCGACGATCAGGATTACCGTCGCCGCCACGGCCGCGATCACGATCGGGTTCGTCAAGGCCAGCGGGAACGGCAGCATGTACACCGAGGACAAGCGGATCGGCAGCAGAATCTTGCACGGATAGAACGTCGTCAGCCAGCACAATCGCAACGGCAGATGCAGCGGCGAGAGTTTGGCCGGCAGGGTGAGCGGATTCACCTTCTGCTCGCACACGACGCACAGGACCGCGAACAGCCCCGCCAGCACGAGGAAAGGCCACTTCTCGACCACCGCCCGGCGGTTGAATCGCCTCAAAGGCCAATAGTCCATGAGCAGCAGCATGAGCGGCAGCGGCGTGCCCGTCGGCTTGGCCAGCAGCGACGCGAGAAACAGCACG
>JAPKGY010000998.1 GCA_026647385.1 Phycisphaerae bacterium
GGCCGGCGTGCCCGACGGCGCGCGCCAGGACAGGATTGCGGAGCTACTCTCTTCCCACGTCGAAACCACCTTGGTCAGTCGGCCCGCGATGCTCTTGTGCGATGGCGCGGAGGGAACCATAACAGTTGGGGAAAAAATCCCCTCCGTGCGCGTCCCGATCGCGGCATCCGAAGCCGACGCCCCTCCGCCGGTCGAATACAAAGACATCGGCCTGGAGATTAAGGTCCGGGCTTCCTCATCCATGGTAAACGGAAAGCCCCAGGTCGCACTGGTGGTCAACAGCAAGGAAACACGGATGAGGATCGCCACGGACAAACAGATTCCGACGATTCTCACGAGAGTCAAGCGGAGCAGCGCAACCTTGGCACCGGGCAAGGCCATGTGGGTCCTGCACGATGTCTCGAGCACCCCCGAGAACGACGGCCATTACAAACGAACCGCCATCCGGATCGTGCCGGAAATCGCCGCTCAGTCGACCGATCCCGCCCGCCCCGGCTACGTGGCGCCGACGCGGCCCCTGTCGCCGCCAGCCGGGGCCTCGACCCCGGATACCGGGCCGCAGAGTTCGAGAGGTCGCAACGATTCATCACCCCCGTCTCCTTCGACCGGATGGAGCGGTGAATCGGCCATGCCTATCGGGCGCGTCCAGCCCACCCGGCTGGAACTGGCCATTCTGCAACTCTCCTGCCCCACCGACATCCTGCCGAGGATCGATGTTGACCGGCTCACGGCTGGAAACGCCGAACCAGTGGCCATCCTCGATCGGCTTCAGCAACTCGGCCCGGCCAACATCGCATTCCAGGTCGACAATCGGATCAACCTGAACAGCGAATCGAGGATGACTCAAGGCGCGCGCGTCCCGAGCGTGCGGGACGTGGCGATCGGCAGAAACGGCGTCGCTACGCCCTCGGTGACCTACGAGAAGATTGGAAGCATCGTCAAGATCCGCGGCCTGTGGCGGGAAGAGGATCCACAAGTGGCGGACATCGCCGCCGAAATCGAAACGTCGACGCTCACCGAGACGCCGATCCAGGTCACACCCGGAGTAAACCTGCCCGGCTTCGGCGAACTTTCGATCAAACAGACCCTCAGCGTCCAAAATGGCGTCCCCCTGTGTCTGCTCTTTACCGGCAACCCCGCCACAAACGGCGTGGAATCAATCAGCACGGTGTCCATTCTCCATCTTCGCCTGTCCCGTCTGGATCAGCCCGCGCCGACCGCCGCCGCTTTCCCGACGCAGCCGCAAACCCTGATCCGGGCATGCATCTTGGAGGTCACCGGCGAAAAGGAAAAACTTGAAATGATCGACCTGGGAAAGGAGCCGCCGGACAATGAAGAGAAGCTCGAGGAGACGCTGGGCTGGTTCGGCAAGGTGGTTGAAGTCGCCCGACCCAGCATCCTTGCGCTCTGGCCGAGCCGGTCGACGGTGACCATCGGTATAAGGACGCCAACGGATGTCAGCGCAGAAGCCAGATGCACTTCGAAGAGCGCGTTATGCAGTCCGAGCGGATAGCCCGCCATCATGGACATCGTCCCCGCAAACAAGCCGACGGGAATCGCCCACGATT
>JAPKGY010000999.1 GCA_026647385.1 Phycisphaerae bacterium
CTGGGCGGCGGCCGCCGCCCAGATCGAGAGAACCGCAACCCCGAAGCCTTTGTTTCGGAGGATCCTGTGCATGGGTACGCTCTCCTGATGAAACAGGCCGGTCGTCCCTCGCCGGCGGCTCCATGTCATAACGGACGAGCCGGAACCTGTCGACCCCGCTTGCCATCGACCTCAGGCGGACGGGTGCATCCGCAAAAGAGTGGAATGGATCGGCGGGCTTGGGCGAACCCCGCCGCCCAGGTCACTGCCCCCCAAGGCTCGCCACGGAATGTCGGATCCGCCCGAGGCGGACCGCCTTTTCGCCGTCCGCAGCCCAAAAGGAGCCCTTCGGGAAACACCCACGCGAATCGCATCGATCCGTCGCCGCAGGGCCCTAAAATGACGGCGTGTGGCGTCGATCTCAACGCGCGGTCTCGTCAACCCGTGATGGCGCCGATCGCGCGTGCTTGAGGCGAGCACGGAGTGGCAGCGAGACGTTTCCCGAGGGGATTCTCGCGATGGAACATCGAAAACTCGGCGATAGTGGCCTGGAACTGCCGGTCGTCACCTTGGGTGCCTGGGCGATCGGAGGGCTGTTCTGGGGCGGGACCGATGATGTCCAGGCCGCCGAAGCCATTCGCACCGCCATCGACCTCGGTATCGACGCCATCGACACCGCTCCGATCTACGGCTGCGGGCACAGCGAACGAGTCGTCGGGCGGGCGATCCAGGGACGGCGCGATCGCGTCAGAATCCTCACCAAGCTCGGCCTGCGCTGGGACTCGACCGAGGGCGAGTATCATTTCACATTCCCCGCTCCCGGCGGCGGAGAGGTCGTCTGTTACAAGAACCTGACCGCCCGTTCGATCATGCACGAGTGCGAGCAGAGCCTCGAACGCCTCCACGTCGACGTGATCGACCTCTATCAGGTCCATTGGCCCAGCAACAGCGCTCCGCCCGAGGAAACGATGATCGCGCTCCTGAAACTCCGCGATCAGGGCAAGATCCGTGCGATCGGAGTCAGCAACTACGATTCCGCCCAGTTGAAGGCCGCCCTTCGGGTCGCTCCGGTCGCTGCGAACCAGATCAAGTACAACCTGTTGCAACGTGAGATCGAAACGGACCCGCTGCCGACGTGCCGAAAAAGAAACGTCGGGGTTATCTGTTACAGCCCGATGTGCCTGGGGCTCCTCAGCGGCAAGGTCACCCTGGAGCGCACCTTCGACGAAACCGACACCCGGTCGCGCCACCCCTGGTTCCAGGAAGCTGCCCGGCGGCGCGTGTTGGCTGCCCTCGACGCGGTTCGACCGGTCGCCGAAGCTCATGGGGCCACGCCGGGGCAACTGGCGGTGGCCTGGGTGCTGGCTCAGCCGGGCGTGACCGCCGCCCTCGTCGGTGCCCGCAATGCCGACCAGGTCCGCGAGAACGCGCGGGCCGCCGACCTGCACCTGTCGCCCGCGGAAGTTCAAGCGGTGCGAGGCGTTTTTGAGAGGCTCGGTACGCTGGAGGAGTGAACCGCGGGGGTCTGAACACCGAACAGGGCAGCCGGCCCAGCTCGCGAGCCGTCCGCATGCGCCGCTAC